>JAJTHM010000036.1 GCA_021297855.1 Sphingobacteriales bacterium
ACTCATTGTATAAATTTATATGTATACTGCTTCTACATTAGTTTGGTATAAAAGTAAATTGTTTAACATCTTATTTCAATTCAGTTAATCTACTTTCTTTCAATGAAAAAAATAGCAATTCTTCTTCACTCAAATATTAGAACGGATTATAGAGTTATACGAATAATGAGAACTCTTGCTACAAAATTTGAACTATATCTTTTTTTCCACGGTCAGAAGGATGATGTTTTAGATCACTTTATGGGATATGACAACATTCACTGTTTCGCTCTGCAGGAGCGCATTAGTTTAAAGCAAAAAATTCTTCGACATAGCTTGTTTTGTTATGAATATTTATATTTAATAGATGAAGTTTTAAATCACAAAATAAAATTTGATTATGTGTGGGCGAATGATTTGCCGACTTTATACCCGGCTTCCAAAATTGCAAAGATACTGGATGCTAAGTTAATTTATGATTCACATGAAATCTTCATCGAAACATTAAATCAATTTTTCCCTCGAAAGGCATTTTTCCTAAAAAAATTGGTCTTTGATAGTCTCTTATCAATAATGAGATATCATGGAAGATATATTGAACAGCGAGAACTCAAACGAAGTGTTTATAAACTAATTACAGTAAATGAAGCATTGAAAAATTATTTTATAAAGATTTATAAACTAGATCCAGAAAATGTTTTAGCTGTTTATAACTATACTGTGAGAAATGATCATAAAAGGCTATATTTTTCAGATAGATTATCTATAGCTAGTGAAGATGCAAAGATTATACTCTATCAAGGTCTTCTTAATGAAGGAAGAGCACTTAGGCAGTTGGTTACATCAATAAAGTATTTAAATCATAAGGCGATTCTACTAATAGTGGGTAATGGACCTCTAAAGACTGACCTCGAAAAATTGGCGGAGGAACTCAAGATTAGAAATAACATTATGTTCATAGATGAATCTCCCGAAAATTATTACGTAAAAATTGCGGATATGGGAATTAGTCTTTTCGAAGATTATAATTTAAGTAAAAAATTTGCTTCTCCGAACAAGGTGTTTCAATATATTAACGGTTTACTGCCTGTTGTCATGCAGCATAGTCAAGAAAACCAAAAAGTCATTGATAGTTTTGATATTGGTGAATTAACTTCTATTGAACCTACTGATATAGCTAAGCATATAGATTTAGTTTTAGGCTTGGGTAAAGAGCATTATAAAATAAATTTGGAGAAGGCCAAAGATTTTTATGTGTGGGAAAATCATGAACAAAAGTTGATTTCATTTATTCTAGGTTAACTTAATGAAATGTGTGTTGACAATTAGAATGGGATAATTTTTGAAATGGTAAAAAAAATAAACAAGACATAATCAAACAATTTATAAATTTAAAAAAGTAATTAACAAAAGGTATGAGTGCTATCGAGCAATTAATGGATTATAATATTTTTTTAGATACCTGGACACAGGCCGGTTATCAATCTGTATTTTTTAATGATGCCAGCCCAGATGATAAATTGAAAGTAATTTTAAGGCATGATATTGATTTTGATTTAGAGTTTGCCTATCAAATGGCTAAAATGGAGTCAGATAAGGGTTTTGTAGCAAATTATTTTTTCTTAATATCGAATGATGCATACAATATCATGACGCCAAGGAATAAAGAATGGGTTTTAAAAATAAGGGACTTAGGACATAAAATTAGTCTCCATTTTGATCCTGAAGTATATGAAAATGTGCATGAAGGATTCGAATATGAGGTAAGTCTATTCGAAGAATTATTTGTGGAAAAAATATCAATAGTGAGTTTTCATAGACCAAATCCAAAATTTTTCGGTTTGGATTTTGGCGATAGAATTCAACATACGTATAATGAAAGATATTTTCAGCAGATGAAGTATTACTCTGATTCCACGGGAATTTGGAGATATGGCAATCCACTAATTTCTCAAGAGTTTAAGGATAAAAAAATAATGCAAATTCTAATTCACCCATTATGGTGGGTACAAAAAGGATCTGACAATCATGATAAATTAATAAACTTGTTTTATCGCAAAGTAGAAAAACTAAAGGAGAATTTTAAAGAGAATTCAATTCCGTTTAGAAAAATAATGGATCAATTATAATTAATTATGAAATAAATAGCTATTTTCGGTTGTAAATCGACAACAAAAGTATTGTTAGATTATCTTATAAGTATCAAAAGGATAAATGTTCTAGTTACGCTAACACCTGATTTAGCAGTGAAAAATGAAGTAGCGGATTATGAAGATTTAGCAGATTATGCGCGACAAAAAGATATAAAGGTCTATCACGTGAGCGCGTATCACATGAAAACAGATTTGGATTTAACCACAATAAAGAACTTCAAAATAGATATTGCCTTCGTATTGGGATGGCAAAGGTTAGTTCCAGAGGGAATTCTGAATACTTTTTCGATTGGAGCTTTTGGGATGCATGGTAGTGCCTTGAATCTGCCATACGGAAGAGGAAGGTCACCCATGAACTGGTCTATCATTGAGGGAAGAAAAACATTTTATACCAATTTATTTAAATACGATGCGGGTGTAGATTCGGGAAAAGTGCTTGATACATTTAAATTTGGCATAGATGATAGAGATACTGCATTTACTATGCATGTAAAAAATACCTTGGCAATGAAGTACCTAGTTCAGAGAAATCTAGACTCTCTTTTGAGTGGAGAATTCACCTTGCAAGCCCAGCCAGATATCGAACCTACATTTTATCCAAAAAGAAGTCCTGCGGATGGGCTCATTGACTGGACAGACGATGTTTACGCAATAGAAAGGTTTATCCGAGCTGTGACTAAGCCTTTTGATGGGGCTTTTAGCTTTGCTAATGGAGAGAGAGTAGTATTTTACTCAGCACAGATTTTGGATATTCATGAATTTGGATATGAAAGTAAATCAGTTGGAAAAGTCGTCGAAGTTTTTTCTAATGGAAGTTTTTTAATAAAGGCACTAGGAGGTCTCCTGCTTGTAACTGATTATCTTTCGGATATAGAGATTAAAAGAGATCATATGTTTAATAATGGATCCAGTATTATTAGTAGTTATACAAGGAATAGACACGGAAATTTTGATATATAATAGTAGCTGCTTAATTTGTAATGCTTACATATCAAAAATGCCTATATCTTTTGGACCGCTGGTAAAATGTAGTTTTTATATATGAAAAAAATCCTCATACTTTCCTATTATTATCCTCCAGCTAATTTCGTAGGAGCCGAGCGCATCGGCTCTTTTGCTAAGCATCTGCACAAGTTTGGTATCTATCCTATTATTGTTACTAGAAATTGGAATGAAAATCAGACCAATACCTATGAGGAGATAAAAGACAATAGCTTCAAGCATCGAATATTCGATACACATGAGGAATATTATCTTCCTTATAATAGGTCGTGGCGAGATAAATTATTTGGCAAAACCTGTTTTTTCTGTATTTCACTTCGACGCATTCTTACATTTTTAGAATTGGTTGTCTCTACTATTTGGATACCAGCCCTTCCTTACGCAAACCTATATAGTCAAGCAAGAAAATTACTCAAAGAGCAAAAAGATATCCAGGCATTGATTATATCGGGCAGTCCATTCGAGTCTTTCCATTTTGGTTACGAACTCAAAAAGGAGTTTCCGCACATTCATTGGATTCCAAGTTATAGAGATGAATGGACGGCGTTTAGACGTTATCCGAGGAAGAGTTTCTTTGAAGATATAATATTCAAACTAAATGCGCATCTTGAAAAAAAGTTTACATCCAATGCCAGTAGTTTTATAAGTGTATCGGACTATTGGGTAAAAAGAATAGAGGATTATATACACAAGAAAGGCATTACAGTTATGAATGGCTTTGAACCTAAAGCGATTGAAAATGTAAATAGTAAAATCAATCCCAATCCCAATAAACTTGTCTTATCATACAGTGGTTCTGTTTACCCTAATCAGGATTTTTATCCTATAGCTAGAGTATTATCTAAACTGCAAACCTACTATGGAGAGAAAGTATCCATTATTACTAACTTTTATGGAGTCCAAGAAGACAATAGTTTAAGACAATGGATTTCACAATCTTTTGAAAAAGAAAAAATTGAATGCAATATATTTTCTCGGATTCCGAGTGAAGAACTACATGAACATTTGTTGTTTTCAGATTTCTTATATGTAACCAATTATGGGGACTTAAAAGGATTCATTCCAGTAAAAGTATTTGATTACTATAATTTAAGTAAACCTATTTTACATTTTCCAACTGATAATGGGGAAATCGAGAAATTTATTTTTTCTACAAATTCTGGTTTTGCACCATCTACTGAGTCTGATTGTTATGCCTTGCTATTGGAATCTATTGAAAACAAAAGAAGTGGAAATGACCACCTCAATCAGATGAATCAAAAGGAGGCTGCATTCTACTCGCGAGAGCATCAGGCTTCTATCCTAGCGAAGTATCTGAATGAAATATTCGAGTCAAAGGCAAGCGTCTATCAAATCTGCACGCGATGTGTTATGGATACTTCGGATGAGGACATCATCTTTGATAAAAATGGCGTTTGTAACCATTGTCGGGATTTTGAAAAAGTATTACAACAGCCGCGTTATCGAAAAGAAGATGCAGAACAAAAGTTGACAGAATTAATAAAACAGGTCAAAGGCCAAGGAAAAAAATACGACTGCCTCATAGGAATCAGTGGCGGTGTGGATAGCTGCTATACGGCTTACCTCTGTCACCAATGGGGACTGCGTCCATTGCTGATGCATATGGATAATGGGTGGAATTCGGAGATAGCGGTGAGTAATATTGAAAAATTAATAGACAAACTCGGGTTGGACTATATAAGCTATGTAATAGACTGGAGTGAGTTTCGAGAAATTCAATTGGCCTTTTTGAAATCTTCTATTGTAGATCTCGAAATTCCAACAGATATTGCTATACCAGCAAGTCTTTATCAAACAGCTGTCAAGTATGAAATTCCATTTATCATGTCAGGAGGGAATTACAGTGGCGAGGGAATATTGCCTCTATCATGGGGCTATCATGTATTGAAGGATGCTTATCTCTATAAAAATATAGTCAAAAAATATGCGAGCCTACCCCTCAAAAAAGTCCCTATCGTCGGTCTAATGGGGGAGATTTATTATAAATTTATTCGAAAAATTAGAACGCTCTATCCGCTTAATTTAATAGACTATGATAAAGATCAAGCCAGGGAGTTTTTGAAAAAAGAGTTCGGTTGGACTGACTATGGCGGTAAGCATCACGAGTCTATGATCACAGCATTTTGGCAGTCTTATGCCATGCCTACCAAGTATAATATGGACTATCGCCGTGCTACGTATTCTTCGCAGATAGTCAGCGGACAAATTACCCGAGAGATAGCTTTAGAAAAGCTGAAAGAGCTACCCTACATTCCAGAATCAATTCCTGCGGATAAAGAATATATTGCCAAAAAATTCGGTATTCCATTATCGGAATTGGAGGCTTATTTAGCCTTACCGCCTAAGACCTACAAAGACTTTCCTAATCAAAAGAAATTGATTCAATGGTTTTATAGAGTATATAATAGATTCAAATAATGGAACATAAATTATGCTTGATTTGCGGCAGTGAAAGGTTGCATGACCTAGATAAGTTTGCGAAAGATTATCTGTGTCAATGTTCTTCTTGTGGATTTGTTTTTTGCAGGCTCATTCCGACTAATGAGGAATTGACCAAACATTACGAAGGCTATGGTAGAAATGATTATTTATCTCCTCTTACTATAAAGCGATATAAAGAACTCTTAGATTCTTTTGAACCTTATCGAGAAACGAACAATATTTTAGATGTAGGCTGCGGAATAGGTTATTTTTTAGAGGTTGCGAAACAACGAGGCTGGAGTGTATATGGTACAGAATATACTGATGTCGCTATTGATTTATGTGAGGAGAAGGGAATCAAGATGCATAAAGGAATATTGAACCCTGAAAATTATGGTAGTCTAAAGTTTGATGTCATAACATCTTTTGAGGTGATAGAGCATATATACAATCCTTTAGATGAATTGAATAACATGTACAAATTATTAAGAAAGGGTGGAGTTTTTTATTTTACTACGCCTAATTTTAATGCACTGGAAAGATATTTTCTCGGTGCCGCCTATTCTAATATTTGCTATCCAGAGCATCTATCCTATTATACTAAAAAGACTGCTCATTTTCTTCTAAATTCAATTGGGTTTCAGCGAAAGTATATCTTGACGAGCGGAATTAGCCTTACTGCAATTCGAAATTATTTTTTCGCTAGGAAAGAAAAGTCTATCTCAAGTACTAGTACAGATGATAAAGTGAGGACTTTACTAGAAGAAGGGAGAACTATGAATTTTATAAAAGTTTTTTTAAATTCAATTCTAAACCTAACTGGACTAGGAAATTCACTCAAAGGCTTCTATTTAAAAAAGTAACCTTTTAAGATACAATCCATGTGCGGCATTACCGGATTTATTGATTTCAAAACTAACAGCAGCGAGAGCTTATTGAAAAATATGCTCGGCACTATGAATCATCGAGGACCCGATGGTTCAGGAGTATTTTTTCGGCAGAAGGATAAATTCGCTATTGGCTTAGGTCATACTCGTCTTTCCATCATAGACCTCAGTTCGTCAGCAAATCAACCCTTATATTATCAAGATTGGGTCATTGTTTTCAATGGAGAAATTTACAACTATGGAGAAATTAAAAAAGAACTAGAAGTTTTAGGTCATAAGTTTGTCACGAATTCAGATACCGAGGTGATTCTCCATGCATGGGAGGTCTGGGGTCATGAGGCGGTGCATAAATTTATCGGCATGTTCGTTTTTGTTATCTACCATCAGCCGGAACAGACTTTGACTATTTATAGAGATAGAGCAGGGGTCAAACCGCTATATTATTATTGGCATGAGGGCTTGTTTCTCTTTGCCTCAGAACTGAAAGCTTTCCATCAGCACCCGCAGTTTCAGAAAGAGTTAAATCAGGATGCCCTCGCCTTGTTTATAAAATATTGTTATGTTCCTGCACCCCACTGTATTTTTAGAAACTGCTTCAAGCTAGAACCTGGGCAATTCTTAACACTGACTACTGACGACCGACTACTGACAACTAATCTATACTGGAATGTAAACAACGCATACACCAAACCCAAACTCGATATAGGAGAGAAAGAAGCTATCGAAGAAACAGAAAAGGTATTAAAAAAAGCGTTTGATTATCGTATGGTTGCCGATGTGCCCGTAGGTGTTTTTTTGAGTGGAGGCTATGACAGCAGTGCCGTAGCAGCGCTCTTACAGAAAGATGCCAGTCAAAAAATCAAAACATTTACCATTGGTTTTCATGAGGCGAAATATAACGAAGCGCCTTTTGCAAAAGAGGTAGCGAAAAGATTAGGGACAGATCATACAGAGTACTATTGTACGATAGAAGAGGCGAAAGCTATCTTGCCCAGTTTGCCTTTTTATTACGATGAGCCCTTTGGCGATAGCAGTGCTATCCCTACTACTTTAGTCAGTCAGTTAGCCAAAAAGTCAGTGACTGTAGCTCTCAGTGCGGATGGTGGCGATGAAATATTTGGGGGTTACAACCGCTATCCAATTATACAGCGAATGAACTCTACTTTTGGAAAATTGCCTCAGTTTACCAGAGAAATTGCCTATCAAACTACAGGATTGATTTCTCCCGAAAAATTTCCTATATTAAAAAATAAAAAGCTGATCGGTCAGCGATATAATAAGGCAAGAAACCTCATTCGGGAAGCGAATGCGACTAATTATTTGAAAGCGATGTGCAGTGTGGTGGACGATGAAAATTTGGCTAAACTTTTAATCAGCAGTTTTGAAAATCCTCTGACCTATTTTGATGAAAAAACACCTGAAATTCTTAGTCTATTAGATAGAGTCTTGGCCAAGGATTATAAAACCTATATGGTCGATGATATATTGACTAAGGTAGACAGAGCTACGATGAGCGTCTCGCTGGAAGGACGTGAGCCATTTCTAGACCAGAATATAATCGAATGGGTAGCACAGCTTCCGAATCATTATAAAATAAATAATGGCAATAAAAAATATCTTTTGAAAGAAATCGTGCATAAATATCTTCCAAAAGAAATGATGGATAGACCTAAAGCGGGTTTTGCTATTCCAATGGATGAATGGTTCTCTAAAGAGTTAGCGGAATACTTCTCTGTTTATTTCAACAAAACATATTTAGATAAACAAGGAATTTTCAATTCCGAAGTGGTTCTTCGATGGACCTCGCTTTATCAATCTGGCAAAAAAGAGTATATGACCCAATTATGGAATATCCTCATGTTTCAGATGTGGTATGCGAAGTGGATGAAATAGTTTCATTCATATAACCCCTAAAATTTTAGTCTAGATATTAGCCATTTCGGCGTAAATACGTGCATGCAATTTAATATTTAGGCGTAAATTATTGCATTATAATACATAATATGGCGTAAATTATTGCACAACTCGTATATTTGCATCGAATTTTAGTAAAAATTTACTCATTTCATGACAAAAGCTCGTTACTCGGCGTTTAATTTCCATCGATTGCACCAATCTAAATTTGGTAGGATTATGGTATTGACAGGCGCTAGACAAGTAGGCAAAACGACTCTTCTTAAAACGCTTTATCCCGACTATGAGTATATAAGCTTAGACGATCCTACAAGTAGGCAATTGTTTTCAAGTCTTACAACGAAGCAGTGGATTGAAGACTATCCTACAGCTGTTTTAGATGAAATTCAGAAAGAACCATCCTTGATGGAACTAATCAAATCTGCCTATGATAGTTCGAGTCTGGTGAAATACATTCTCACAGGATCTAGCCAATTGATGCTTATGAGTCAGGTCAAGGAGTCCATGGCTGGCAGATGTATCATTTCCGAATTATTCCCATTGACTATTCCGGAACTGATGACAAAATATGAGAATGAAAAAATTGAACCTTCTTTTTTTCAAAAACTAATACGAGGAGAAGCAGTTCCAAAGTCTATGTTGCCGTTTCGGCTTTATCCTAGCTATGAGTCAAAGATCAAAGCCTTTCAGCACTACCTAAATTATGGAGGTTATCCTGCTATCTCAGATGAAAATTTGACGCAAGAAGATCGCACAATCTGGTTGAAAAATTATTTACAGACCTATCTTGAGCGCGATATAAGAGATTTAGCAGAGTTCAAAAACTTAGAGCCATTCATGGTCATCCAGAAAATGAGTGCACTCCTCACGAGCCAGTTGATGAATTATACCTTGATGGCAAAAGAAGCCAAAGTGCATTTGAATACAGCCAAGCGATATATGCAGTATATGCAGATGAGTTATCAAACCATTTCACTAGCGCCATGGCATAGAAACAAACTCAAGCGACTATCCAAAGTACCTAAGTTGCATTTTTTAGATCCAGGAGTGCAGCGAGTCATAACTGGTAAATTGCAAGGGGATATGACAGGACATGAATTTGAGTCTGCACTCATTGCTGAAATGTATAAGCAAATCAAATATCTAGATCAAAATTATTCTATATATCATTTGCGCACTAGCGATGGTCGTGAAGTTGATTTTTTGATCGAAACGAATGAAGGATATTACGCCATCGAAATAAAAATGACCCAAAATTTCAAACCGACGGATACGCGACATTTAAGAAATTTAGATGTGATATTAGATAAGCCTTTGCTTCACTCATTTGTCATCAGCAATGATATCATGCCACATATACTAGAAAATAACATCACGGCGATGAATGCCGCACATTTTTTGACGTAATTTTAAAATATGTTCTTTGACAGAGAATACAATGCAGCAAATATGTTTACTCTCATAGAATACAAATGTACATTAAAATTTTTATTCGGACATTTTCACACAGACGAATAAAAATTTTAATGGGAATTCAACTATACCGTTAAATCTAAGAATTATAATTTATAGGAGAAATATAAAAATGACTAAAAATATCCTTTACATTTCCTACGATGGCATGACGGACCCTTTGGGTCAGAGTCAAGTGCTACCCTATATTTGTGGTTTGTCAAAACGAGGGTATAGCTTTACGTTGATAAGCTGTGAGAAACTAAATCGGTATGAAAGCAACAAGGCAGATATTGAAAAAATTTGTTCAGAAAATGGTATTGACTGGCGGCCATTGATATATCATAAATCTCCACCTATTTTATCGACTGTTTGGGATGTCAATCAAATGCAGAAATTGGCATATAGGCTGGAAGAGGAAAAGTCTTTTAGTATAGTACATTGTCGTGGATATATTTCTGCTTTGATAGGTCTGGGTTTGAAACGGCGTTATGGCACGAAATTCCTTTTTGATATGCGCGGATTATGGGCAGACGAAAAAGTAGATGCTGGTGCATGGAGGCTCGATCATCCTGTTTATAACTGGGTTTACAAGTTCTTTAAGAAAAAGGAAAGAGAATTTTTTACCCATGCTGACCAAACGGTAAGCCTGAGTGAGAGAGGAAAAAAAGAGATACAATCCTGGGATTATATGCGAGGAATTGCTGACAATATCACCGTCATTCCTTGTTGTGCGGATATGGACTTATTTGATTACCATTCGATAAATGATGAAGATAAAAATGACTGGAAAATTAGACTTGGAATCAAAGACAATTATTTTATTCTTTCCTATCTCGGCTCCATCGGCACCTGGTATATGCTTGAAGAAATGTTGGATTTTTTTGTTGTGCTTAGAACTAAATATTCGAATGCTAAATTTTTATTTATCACTCATGACGAGCATGATCGCATAAGAACTGAAGCGGTCAAGCGGAGAATAGAACAACATATTATCATACGGCCAGCTTCTAGAGATAATGTCCCCAGATTGTTGAGCTTATCCAACCTATCTTTATTTTTTATCAGACCGACCTATTCGAAACTCGCATCTAGTCCCACCAAGCAAGCAGAAATTATGGCGATGGGCATTCCTCTGATCTGCAATGCTGGGGTAGGCGATACGGATGTATTGGTTAAGAAATATGAAGCAGGCTATGTCCTATCAAAATTAACTGTAGAGGACTACTCATTGATATTGAATAAAATTGATCTTAGCCAATTTGATAAGTCAAAATTGAGAGCTGGCGCGCTGGATTATGCTAGCTTAATCGGTGGGGTTAGGTCTTATGCAGCTATTTATGAAAAATTATGTGCAGATGTCGGCTAAGTCTATCTTATTTATTTGTCCCTACCCTTTTGGTAAGGCGCCTTCGCAGCGCCTGAAGTTTGAACAGTACTTCGATTATTTTAGATTACAGGGATTTGAGGTAATGCAAAGCAGTTTCCAATCAGAAGCTATGTGGAATGCTGTATATAAGGAGGGTGGGCTACCTACCAAAATTTTTCAAACCATTTTGGGTTATTGGAGAAGGTGTTTAATCTTATGGAAATTGCCAAAATACGATATTGTATATATACATCTTTGGGTGACCCCTTTTGGTCCTCCCTTTTTTGAATGGCTCTATTCAAAAATCGCAAAGAAAATTATTTACGATATTGATGACTTAGTATTTATGGAGAATGCGAGTGAGGCGAACTCTTGGATAGCAAAACTGAAAGGAAAGAAGAAGCCCATTTTCTTGATGAAAACAGCCAAGGCGATTATCACTACCACTCCGTATTTATTAGATTATTGTCGCCAGTGGAATTCGAATGTTTATGCCATACCACCTAGTTTGGATGAGAATAAATATTTTCCCATTGATAAAAAGGAAAACAAAAAATTGACCATTGGATGGATGGGCAGTCATACGACAGAGGCCTATTTAGAAATTGTAAAACCTGCTCTGGAAGAGTTTGCCAAGGAAATGGATTATCAATTCATCCTGATGGGAGCAAAAGAATTTGATATCGAGAGTGTTGAAACTATCCGTTATGAATGGATGGCGGATAAGGAAAATGAAGTGCTTAATAGAATAGATATTGCGCTCTATCCTCTGCGCGATGAGGTATGGAGTCAAGGCAAGTTTGGTGGTAAATTAATTCAGTATTTTGCGGCGGGTCTTCCTACAATTGTTTCAGATGTGAATGATTCTAATAGACAAGTGGTGACTCAAAATGAAAATGGAATTCTAGTAAAAAATTCAAGTCAAGATTGGTTAAACGCCTTGAGGTTGTTAGCAAAGGATGCGCAGCTAAGAAAAAATATTGGACAAAAGGCAAGAGTAGAATTTTTAAAGAAGTATTCCATAGAAGCAAATAAGGCAATTTATCTAAAAATAATAAATTCTGTCACAATAAATTAGAATAAATTTGTACTACTTAAAATATACAACTCAACACTTACAACTATAATTTTATGGAATGGCAAGGAAATAGAGAATCAAGCAATGTAGAGGATAGACGAGGCGGTGGTGGACGCAAAATAGCTGGAGGTATTGGAGTGGGCACCATCATTATAGCTGTTATTGTTTTTTTCTTAGGAGGTGACCCTACTCAGGTTCTACAGATAGGTTCTGGCAATCATACTAGTGATTATGAAGAGGCCCCTAGAAATGCTAATGGCATAAAGGATGAAGGTTGGGATTTCGCAAGCACTATCCTAGCGAGTACAGAAGATGTATGGAATCTAGAATTTCAAAAAATGGGGATGCAATATCAAGAACCAAGATTGGTATTGTTCAGTGGTCAGACAGTTTCTGATTGTGGTGGTGCACACTCAGCTAGTGGCCCATTTTACTGCCCTGCGGACAAGCAAGTCTATTTAGATCTGACATTTTTCAATGAATTGAATCGTCGATTCGGGGTAGAGGGAAATTTCGCTCCAGCCTACGTGATAGCGCATGAGGTGGGTCATCACATACAAGATTTAATGGGCATTACAACCAAGGTACATCGCATGCGACAGCAAGTTTCCGAAGTAGAAGGAAATAGACTGAGCGTCATGTTAGAGTTGCAGGCCGATTTCTTGGCTGGTTATTGGGCGCGACGAGCACAGAACTTAAAATTGACTGAAAGTGATATCCGCTCCGCCCTAGATGCGGCGCATGCCATCGGAGATGATAAACTGCAAAAAGAATCGCAAGGCTATATTATACCTGACGCTTTTACCCATGGCACTTCCGAACAGCGCATGGAGTGGTTTATGCGTGGCTTTAAAGCCAAGAGTATAGAGGAAGGGAATACGTTTAAGCAGTTGGGTAGCTAGTTCATCTTTTCTATTAACACCAACCCATCATAGAAATTTATTTTTGAGTTATCCAATTTAAGTTCTTTAAAATAGCTTATAGTTTCAGGATAATCATCTATAGTAAACTCCCTGCTTCCCGACACCTGTGTATCCTCCACACAATAGTATCCACCTACATTCAATTTCGGAAATAATATCTCAAAACTCCTTATCACATCCGAATTAATATGACTGCCATCGTCGATTATGATATCTAGATTGTGAAACTGAGAAAGAAATTTTTCGTCGGATTGACTGCCTTGAAAGGTTTTGATTCGTCTATAATCTAACAGGGATTTATCATAGATATCAATTCCTAGTATTTCACTCTTGGGAAAGTATTTGGGCCACATCTTGAGCGAGTTTCCCCCAAACTTTGTATTTTCTCCTCCACCTATTCCTATCTCAAGAATACGGAGTTTTTTATGTTTTATATCTTTGAAATATTGCTGATAAATCTCTGTATAACCGTGCTCGTATTTATCAGTACCATAGGGTTTAGCTAATTTGGATAAATCATTTTGATAAAAAAATGCAGGAATACATTGGAGCCAATAACGGATGATTTCTCGTTGTTTCTCAGAAAATAGTCGAAGAATACATTTGGGGAAAGTCATGGGTTATTATTGAATCCTTTGTTTGATTTTATCTGGATTCTGGGAGGTATGGAATATATCAGCTATCAAAATTATATTATCAATTTTGCGATAGATAATTTTAAAGTCATAGCATAAAATGAATTTAAAATCTTTCGCATAGGGCTCGTTACTTCCCATATTTGGATCAACCGTGAGATATTCTATTGAGTCCAAAATTTCCTCGCATACTTTGATTGCTATGGATTCTGATGTGCAGGCAGAATAATAAGAAAAAATGTCGTCAAAGGCCCACTGTGCATATTGAGCGTATTCAATACTTATTTTCTCCATTCATTTACCCTTTCCCTCATTACTTCCGAACTTACAGTAGTTCCGTTTTCAAGATCCTGTAGTGATTTTTCAAGACGGTTTCTCAGACCTTCCTCTGTATGGGGATTTAGATTTTGCTTAGTTTCATACTCATATAGCAGATGAGTGAAATACTTAAAAAAGTACTCATCTTGAATAGAGTCTATATACTTTTTTGCCTTCTCTTTTTCTATAACTAAGTCCATATTATCAAGTTTTTAGTTAATACAAATATACAAAAAAACTATCAACTTTTGACAAGTGACTTAAGACTAAATATGTATCGCCCGCTTAGCACTAGCATCCAACGCCGCTTCCTTAAAGGCCTCTGAAAATGTGGGATGTCCGAAACAAGTAATAGCTATATCTTCTGCCGAACCTCTATAGGTCATAGCAATAGCCGCTTGCATAATCATATCCGCAACTCTGGCACCTATCATCTGCACGCCGAGTATTTCATCTGTCTCTTGATGAGCTAATACTTTCACAAATCCATCGAGATCATTGGCTGCTCGCGCTTTACCACTGGCTCTAAATGGAAACTTACCAGACTTATAGGGTGTGCCTTCTTTTTTCAACTCATCTTCCGTTTTTCCCACACCTGCCGCCTCTGGCCATGTATAAGCTATCCCCGGTATCAAATGATGATTTAAATGGGGTTTCTGTCCTGCTAATGTTTCAGCGACAAATACACCTTCTTCTTCTGCCTTGTGAGCCAGCATAGGGCCTATCACTACATCGCCTATAGCATATACATTCGGACAAGTCGTTTGCAAATTTTTATCCGTAGGAATACGACCTCTATCGTCCAAGGTTACACCTATTTTTTCCAAACCTAGTCCTTCTGTATATGGTTTTCTCCCTACTGCTACTAGGCAATAATCTCCTTCATAAACGATTTCCTTGTCTTGACTATCGAGTGCTTTGACGGTGACTGTTTTTCCTTTACGCTCTAGGAAATTCACTTCCATTGAGGTTTGGATATCCATGCCTTGTTTTTTCAATACACGTTGCAATTCTTTGCAAATTTCACTGTCCATTGTTCCACCAATTTTATCCGCATATTCGATCACTGTGACTTTGGACCCCAATCTAGTATATACCGACCCTAATTCTAGACCGATAATGCCGCCACCGATAACGAGTAGATTTTTAGGAACTTCTTTTAAACTCAGAGCCTCTGTCGATGTTATGACTCTTTCTTTATCTAGCTTAATGAATGGAAGGCTAGCTGGCTTGGATCCTGTGGCTATAATAACATATTTGGTCTCTACCTGAGTTATTTTGCCTTCTTCGTCTGTCACATTTATTTTTGTAGCAGATTCAAAACTTCCCACGCCACGAAGAACTGTAATATTATTTTTCTTCATCAGAAAATCGATACCTTTCACTGTGAGATCCACTACATTGGTTTTTCGACTGACCATTTTTGGAAAATCAAGCGACAATTTACCTACCCCAATACCGTGCTCTTCAAACTCTTTTCGAGCCTTGAAATAGTGCTCACTGCTATCCAGAAGGGCTTTGGATGGGATACAGCCTACGTTGAGGCAGGTACCGCCGAGCGTTTCATATTTTTCTATCAAGGCAGTTTTAAAACCTAGCTGGGCACAGCGAATAGCTCCTACATAGCCACCGGGGCCTGAACCTATGACTACGACATCGAAATTGGACATGATTTTATTTGATTTTTATTAAAGAGGTTACAAAACTAATTTTTTATTTTTTAGTTTCGAATAGATAAATTACTTTATCGAAGAGGGGCGGAATTATTTTTATCGATAATCGTGTACCCACTAACTTGTGTTTGCGATTTTTTTATTTTAGCCCAGGTTTGTCTTCTCACAAACCTACTAAAGATTATTTTATTTTCTGCTTGGCAGCCTTGATATTAGCTTCAATCATCTTTCTGAGCAAGCTGGCCTCGCGCTTCAAACTATCGTTTGTTTCTTGATTGATAATATCTACTCTGTAAGCTAGATCAAGGTGGAAATCAACTTGAATGGCTTTTGAATTCGCTCTTTGAAGACAGTCAACAAAGTGCTCCAAATTTTCCGAATGCTCAGCTTCTCGGAGTCGTGCTCCTATTTTAGTGCCAGATTTAAAAATTTCCCGCGCGAGTAACTCATCTTTTTTTTCTTCATGAAGCGATTGGACCAGTTTGACTATTTTCACAGCAAATTCTACTGATCGATCTAAAAGTACATTCTTATTGACCATAGTTTATTGGATTTATTGTACAAATATACCAAAAATCTCGTGTTTTTATAAAAGAAAATATATTCTTTATACTTGTAAATCAGAGTTTATTGTGGATTTATTCTTGTTTATTTTACTGAAAATATCAACTCCATAAACTAGGTTTATCTCTATATTTGCTAGTGAATATGAAATTTCTTAATCAGCGCAAGATTCATTGGAAGTGGATAGGCGGATTTTTTCTGGCTATTATTACTTTTTTCACTTTGCTCAATTTCGGAGTATTTGGGGAGATGCCATCTATCAAAGAATTAGAGAATCCAAAGAGTCACATGGCCTCTGAGGTATTTGCTTCTGATGGCACCATGATCGGAAAAATTTATACGCACAATCGCGTACCCTGCAATTTTAAAGAACTACCACCTCATTTGGTCAATGCACTCATAGCCACAGAAGATTCGCGTTTTTATATCCATTCGGGTATAGACCCCAAAGCCATGTTAGGTGTTCTTAAGGGTATGTTCACTACGGGAAATCGAGGCGGAGGGAGCACTATTACCCAGCAATTAGCCAAAAACCTATTTCCGCGTGGCAGGGTGAATGGCTTTCAGCTTATTTTTCGAAAATTTAAGGAGTGGCTAATAGCTGTCAAACTAGAACGAAATTTCACTAAACATGAAATTATTTCCTCCTATTTCAATACCGTAGAGTTTAGTGACAATGCATTTGGAATTAAAGCTGCCGCCAGGACGTATTTCAATAAAAAAATCCAAGATATTACGGTTGACGAAGCAGCCATACTCGTAGGGATGCTCAAGGCTACCTATACGTTTAATCCTCGTGTCCACCCTCAAGCTTCCAAAGATCGGCGCGATGTGGTGCTGGGAAAAATGCTTGAATACGGGTTTCTCACTAAAGAAAATTATGAGAAGTATAAGTCCAAACCCATTAAATTAAATTTTAATAATGATTTTTATACGGATGATTTATCTCCATACTTCATTAGCTATTTAAAAAAGTATTTGAAGAATTATTTCAGACAACACCCGAAAAAGGATGGTTCGAGCTATGATATATACAGCGATGGATTAAAAATTTATACGACGATTGATCTCAAAATGCAGAATTACGCAGAAGATGCGGTGCAGGAGCATTTGAAATATTATCAGAAGTTGTTATTAAATCATTGGGCGGGGAGCAGTCCTTGGTATAGCAGGCCGTCTTTCTTTCTGCGCCATGTCAAGAAGAGTCAGCGATACAAAGATTTGAAAGCTGCGGGCTGGGAAGATGAAAAAATCTATGAAGAGTTGAAAAAACCGGTCAAAATGACCATTTGGACTTATGATGAACCCGAAAAAGAGGTAGAACTATCTCCTTGGGATTCGATAAAGTACTATAACATGATCTTGCAAGCGGGTTTTCTCGCTATCGAACCACAAAATGGCCATGTTAAGGCTTGGGTAGGTGGTGCAAATTTCGATCACTTTAAATATGATCACGTCAATCCAGGTACAAAGCGCCAAGTGGGCTCTATCTTTAAGCCGTTTCTCTATGCGGCGGCAGTGGATCAAAAGGGCTATTCACCATGTCATCGAGTCCCGAATGCGCGCATTGTTTTTCGTCCGGGAAATCCTAAATGGAAATTGGCAGCAGCGTGGAGTCCCTCGAACTCAGGTGGTGGCTATGGAGGCTCACCTACATTGACACAAGCCCTATCCAAGTCACTCAATACAGTTTCTGCGAGATTGATGTATGAGGTAGGTCCTTATGAAGTTATTAAACTTTGTCGGAATCTAGGTATCGACTCGAATACCAAGCTAAAACCCTATCCTTCCATTTGTTTAGGAACGCCGGAAATCTCTGTATTCGAAATGGTAGGTGCTTATACAGCCTATGCCAATGAAGGCTTGTACAATAAGCCTATATTTATCACCCATATTGATGACATGAATGGCAATACTATTTATGAATCCTATCCTACATTTAAAGAGGCCTTCAGACCGGAAGTAGCTTATGTGATGCAGGAAATGATGAAAGGAGTGGTAGATCAAGGTACTGCTAGGAGACTGAGAGGGACTTATGGATTGAACGGAGAAATTTGTGGTAAAACAGGTACTACGCAGAGCAATGCAGATGGTTGGTTTATCGGTCTTACCCCTAAATTGATAGCAGGGGTCTGGGTAGGCTGCGATGACCGATTAGTGCGATTTAGAAGCACGGGGTTGGGTCAAGGAGCTTCTATGGCTTTGCCTATATGGGGCAAGTTTTTCGGGAAGCTGGCAAAAGACAAAGACTCTGCCTACCGAAATTTGTTGGATGCCAAGTTTGCAAAATTGGATTCTAGCAAGCGAACTATTATTACCGACTGTAGTAAATATCATGGCTGGGGTGCAGGGGCAGCTGGAAAATCTGATTTAACCAAGATAATAGAATCGGAAGTGCCTACAGACGAAATGGAGAGTAAATATGACAACTTAGATGAAGATGAATTGGAAATGAAAATGAATTCGGATAAACCTAAAGAGACCCCGCCTGCTAAAAAGCCGGAGTTATCTCCAGCAGCTGTAGATGAGAAAAAAAGTACCGGTAAAAAACAAGAAGTTAAATAAATGAATTATTCAGAAATTACAATTAAAGTTGGACTCAATGACGATAAAGTCCCTTCGGATATTAAGTGGAAAGCCACGGATAGCGAAGTGAATCAGCTGACCGATGCCAAAGCCTTTGGATTGAATATTTGGGATCCAGTAGCTTCCCAATCACTCAATTTGACACTATGGACTGAAGATATGCAAACACATGAAATGCATTCCTTCTTTTTTCAATCTCTATTGCAGCAAGTGGAAAATTATAGCAAAGCAACAGGGAATCCTTTTGCAAAAGAAGCAATGTTCAACTTCGTTCAAGATTTGTCGAAGAAGACTTCGGACTGGGAAAACACAAAATGAGTCGCAAGTTACTAGTTACTAGTTTTTTGATGTAACTTAGACTTTTATTAACTTAAATGAAAAATATTGCCAACCATGAATTTTCTTAGAGAGGTTTTGTCTATCCCGTCCTTTTTTGGGAAACTTAAAAAAATTTGGTACGGTTCGATTTACTTTAAACTTTTCACTTTCCACTTTTGACTAAACTAACTAGATTTCTAAAAACGAAAAATAAAGGCGAGATAGCCCTAATGCTAGTCATTGTGGTTTTGGCTGCGGGGTCTATAATCTATGCCAATAAAATAGCGGAAAGAATTCAAAAGCAGGAAGAGGCGCAGGTAATACTTTGGGCCAAGGCTATTGGCGAGAAGGCTAAAATTCTCAAGCTCTCCAATGAAATTTTTCTCAAACTGGCAGAAGAAGAACGGAAAAAAGTGGAGATAACTTCTAAAGCCACCCAACTTCTGGCGAATGAAAATCATAATGAAAATACGACTTCCCTTTTGTTGGACATCCTTACGTTAAACAATCAAATACCTTTAATTCAAACAGATGAGAATTTTATAATCACCGATTTTAAGAATGTACAGAAGGGTGTCCAGCGCGGAGAGTTGATGGAGAGATCAAAGCACGCCAATTTTTTTAAATATCCCCCGATTGAGGTAGCTTATTCGAATAAAAAAAATTATATTTTTTATAGAGAGTCTATCATTTATAATAATATCTCTAAGGTCATAGAGCAGTCGAGCAATCAATTTATTGATGAGATAACGAATAATACATCGCTACTCCCTATTGTATTATTGGATAAGGATAAAAACGTGTTTCAGTACAGCAATATTCCTGAAGAGGTCAAAGCCGATACAAACAAATTAAATACCTACATCAATGACCTAACAAGCTCCAAGGATCCAATTATCCTTGATATTGATCCCAACAATACGAAATACTTGTATTATAAAAGTTCGAATCTAGCCTCCTTTATCAAATGGTTTCCCGTAGTGCTCTATGCTGTTTTAGGGGCTATTTTGTTTCTGGCGTTTGCGGCTATTCGCAATGTGAGAAAGTATGAGAAGAATCAGATCTGGGTCGGGATGTCCAAGGAGACGGCGCATCAGCTAGGGACGCCTATCTCCTCGTTGAGCGCTTGGCTAGAAGTACTTCATGACAATGAATCAAGCCCAGAAGTACAGAATAACGTGCTGACAGAGATGAAAAAGGATGTCAATCGGCTATCCTTGATCGCAGATAGATTTTCCAAGATTGGCTCTAAACCTAAGCTAGATAAGATCAATCTGCGTGAAATATTGGCAACTTGCTTTGAATATTTGAAAAAGCGTGGCTCTAAAAAGGTCCATTTTGAGCTGAAAGAAGTGCCACCGAGTCTCACTGTTGAGATCAATCGCCAACTATTTGAATGGGTTATTGAGAACCTCGTCAAGAATGCGTTTGATTCTATACATCTTGACGGACATATAGCCATAGAAACGAGCATGTCAAAAAACACCGTCTATATTGATGTCCGCGATAGTGGCAAAGGAATAGCACCTCAGGATATAGAACAAATTTTCGAACCAGGATTTACGACTAAGAAAAGAGGATGGGGGCTGGGTTTATCGCTCTGCAAGCGCATTATCGTAGATTATTTCAACGGGAAAATTTATGTCTTAAACTCTAAGATGAATGTGGGCACAGTGATACGAGTGGAGCTGCCAATTAGTCAATAGGAGGAGTGATTGGTATGGTTGAAAATGTCCGAATCTGATGCCGAGAAGGAATCAATTCAATGCGAATGGATGGTAAATAGAATTTTGAAGAGGATTATACTTATCTCGCCAATAGTATAGTATATTAAGCGGAAAGTCCATGAGTGAAGACTCCAGAAAGAATACTAGAAGTAGCTGGCTATATGCAAGTCATAGACGATCTAATGTAACTAGCGGAAGGCTCAATACATATTGCGGTCAATCTAGGTAATATTAAGGCATCCAAAATTTCTGTGGCGGCTAGTTCTGGATATTTAGCGGACACAAAAAAGGCAAATGAATTAACTTCACTTGCCTAGGCGGTAGAGCGCAGTATAGAGGAGGAAGCTAGATTAGTCTTTGGGCTTTTTAAAAGATAAGGTGCTGAGTGCTTTATACTCAGGACTGGTGGCTCCAAATACAGACTTGACATAGGCTTTGGCTGCGGTGAATCGGCGATAGGCACTATCTAGGTCTGCATATAAGATTTTGTCTCGATCCATACGAGCCTTGGATACGGCAGCAAATGTGGTGGATACTGCTGTATTTATGGTTGCTAAACTAGTTTTAAAGGTTCGAAGATTTGCGATTTTCAAGTCATCTTCGTTTGGGGCATAAGATGGTTCGGTAGCTAATGCCTCTACCAAACCAGCAAGGTGCTGAATGAGCTGGTCGTAGGACTGCTGACTAGTACTTATGGTTTTGGGAATAGGGGCATTTGGGTCTGGATTTGGGGTGATTTTGGAGGCTCTGCTGCCTTGAATCTTCCGATTGTAGCCTTTGGCATCTTCTATTTTCTCGCGTGAGGCATCTGTGGCCCGAAGGGCATTGATGAGTCGAGTGCATTTTTTCCTAAGGTCTGCAAATGCTTGAACTCTGGCATTGACGGCATCACTGTAATCCGTTTTTTTGGCTAGTACATTGTCTAGTTGATTCATAGAACTAACGTGGTGCGCGTTGAGGGCGGTCAAATTGAGCGTGGATTTGGAAGGTGCAAAGGTGGAACCAAAGGATGTGCAAGTGATAATCAATTGTTTGAGATTTGCTAGGTTTCTGGCGTGACCAGATTCGATAAATGCTGTCATAATAGATAGGGTTTAGTAAGTGAAAGATAGAGCTGTACGCTCAATAGCAAGTGTATAACGCTAAGGGTGAAGGTATAGTATGGTAAAAAAGAGTAAAGAGGAAAGGATAATGTACAATATATTTAGGGCTTGCTCATAAACTCACGAGACATTTCACTTTGTGAAAATTCGTGTTATTTGTGGCTATATACGCCACGAATAGCACGAAGTGACACGAATGTTGCAACTATTTTTCATTTTAAGGAAGAGAAAATGAGTCTACTTAAATTTTAAATGCAAACTAGTTATATTCATTTGCTGGCTTTGGACTGTTTTCGCCTTGCACGATTAGCTGTAAATATTAACACAATTATATGATTTTGTTTGCTTTAATAGTTATTCAGCAAGCCCTATTTAGTACAAAGCTGGTCTTGATAGGTGAAGGAGTATAGCAGCTAGAGGTAGCGGGAGTTGAGAAGGTTTTGTAGTATGAAGTTAAATACCAATACAAGTAAAGGGAAATTACTCCGCGTTGTCATTACGGAGAAGGCTAAGGGAATAGCGTTTGAATTCCTTAACTCTTGCCGCCAAACATCTTTTTTATCTCGTCAATAAGTTCTGGGGGTATATTGATATTAAGCGTATTATTGCTTCCTTGATTGATAAATTTATCTGCATTTCCACTTGCTATATTGATGGTGGTGGCTTCTAAACCAAGGAGATAGGCTATTTTGACATCGAAAACTGTGGACATAGCTTCAATAAGTACAAGACCTACATCATCTTTTCCTGCTTCTATGGCACTGATTTTATTTCTATTAGTATTTAGCAGGGTGGCTAGCTTTTCCTGTGACCAATCTTTTTCTTTTCGCAACTTGGATACACGATCGCCTAAATTTTCTAATATGGATGACATTTTGGGATATATTATGTTTAATAAAATTTATAAATCAATTTACTGCCTAGTTCAAATGTATAGAATTTATAGCAAATGCTATTAAAATAATGCAAAATATGCTAAAATAAATGCAAATTAAAAATAAATTAGGATTAGCTTTGCATCAGACAAAATCGTAAAAACAGGGAAGTATGAAAATGAACAAAAATTTCTGTACCTTTTAAGAAATGAAATAGCTGTGTCATACAGCATGGGGCAGGGGCTTGGTTTAAGACATGCGGAACTATAAAAACTAAAAAATAGAAATTATGAAACTATTTAGCATTCAAAAAATCAGAAAGACAGTTTGTGTATTATTAGCTAGTGGGTGCCTAGTGGGCGCACGGGGGCAAGGGAGTGTAAGTTATATTCCGTTTTATACAGCGACTAGCTTTAATGCAAAAAGCATAGATCTATCTAGAACAGTAGGAACAGTTACAGGACAAGCTAGTGTCTCAAATGGTGCTGCAACATACACCATCCCAATTATGCCACCACCTAGACCTAATGGAAGTATTAAAGCACCAGACCTTTCAATTAATTATAGTTCAATGGGTAGCAATGGTGCCCTTGGAAGAGGATGGAGCGTGCAAGGTGTCTCAAGTATACAGAGGGCTAATTTTACAATCGCTCATAATGAATCAACTGGACCCAGTTGTTCAAATGATAATAACAATAATTATGTATGGGATGGACAAAAAATATTTATTAAGAGCAGTTTAAATGGTGGAACGATTAATATATGGGGAACAGAAACTGAGTCCTTTGCTTTAATAAAGTCGTTTAAGGATGCTAATGGTAAAATATCTCAGTGGGAGATAACCACTAAAGATGGGGCTATTATGTCTTATGGATATAATACAAGAATATTTGTTCAAAACAGTTCTGGTCAAAATACAAGCTGTAATTCTTCATCTGGTGCATACACAAGCTTTTATCTTGATAACATTCAATTTCCTAACGGTCAGGTACGCTATTATGATTACCATTATTCCTCTGGTAGAAATGTGTTTTTAGACAGAGTATCGGATGATTATGGAGAGATTAAGTTTAATTATAAACTAAGATCAGATGTTTTTTATAATTATTTAAACGGCAAAAAATTCACTAATGATTTACTACTAGATGAAGTACAAGTAAAGAATTTTAGCGGACATTTAATAAAAAAATATACATTAAAATATAGTAATGATGGACTAAATAGCTTTTTATCAGAGATAAATGAAGAGGATAACAATAACAATAAACTTAACCCTACGATTTTTCAGTATGGCAATAACAATAATTCTTTGCTTCCAATTAGTGTAAGTGGGGCATCTGGTTTTTATCAATCAGGGAACTTTGCACATAAGTTGCAATCAGGGGATTTTAATGGAGATGGGAATACTGATATAGTTGCATTTGATGGAAGTGTTACATCCGTGCATGGCTATCGTGTTTTCTCGAATGCTGTAGGCTGTGGGCTACCAACTGGAATGGAGATTTTACAAATACAGAGACACAAAACAGCCAAAATGACCACACATTTGCATATTCAGAAAATAAGCATATATCCGCTATGAATTTGGATTTTAATGGTGATTTAATTGATGATATAATAATACAAAAAACATCAATTTCAAATAATAATTTAGAGATAGACGAAACTAGAATTGATTACTTTAATCATTTAGGAAAACTAGCTAATTCTAGCACAATTTCAAAACCTGTGTATAATGGGGTAGTAACAAATGTAATTCCTCAAGGCATTAACTTTTTCCATACAGGAGATTTTAATGGAGATGGTAGTACTGATTATATTTATATTCTTACTACATCTTTACTATCTTCACATAAATACTTTGTTTCATTCCCAAGCATAAATAAATTTAATCATTATCTTGTTTCACAGTCTGGCAGTAATCTCAATTTAGAATCAGCAGATTTAATAAAAGTTCTAGATATGGATGGAGATGGCAAACATGAATTAATGGTTGTTAAAGAAGGTGGCTCTAAAATTTACTCTATCAATAAAAGTAGTGATCCAATGGTCTATCATGCCACCGAAATTTATAATGGGGGATTTCCTACGAAATGGCATAAAGTTTATATCACAGATTTTAATGGCGATGGTAAGTCGGATTTGTTGACCAAGTCTGATGCTTCAGCTTGGTCAGTATATCATTCTAATGGTAATAACTATGACTTTGTAAGTTCCGTAAGTTTTAATGCAGAACCAAATGTGGACAATCTTGCATCACTTTCAACACATGGTACATATATAGGTATGGCAGATTTTAATGGTGATGGCAAGTCGGATATAATTCATGTATATAAATATAAAAATCAGGCTAAATTTAACATAGAATTGCTATTTAATAACGGTATAAGTTTTAACAAAAAAACATATAATGACCAAGATTTCAGCTTTAATCATGAAATAATCACTGGTGATTTTAATGGAGATGGGAAAGCTGATATAAATGTTAAGTTTAATGTCAATAATTCACTGTTAGAAAGAAAAATTATTTTTTTTGAATCTAA
The DNA here is from genome assembly GCA_021297855.1 of Sphingobacteriales bacterium. Taxonomy (GTDB): domain Bacteria; phylum Bacteroidota; class Bacteroidia; order Chitinophagales; family JADJOU01; genus CHPMRC01. Next base: position 25,542 of record JAJTHM010000036.1, read on the forward strand.
TGATAATCCTCTATTACTTTCTAGGGTGAAGGATGGAGTGGGTAATCAAGATGAATTTTCTTATAATACACTTTCAGTAATGAAAAAACCAACGGTATCATACATTGGTCAGTTTGAAAACATTTATAATCAATTTTATGGAGGGTTAACACATTTTAATGGCAACCTTTATATAAGAATGCCTATAAATGTCGTAAAAACATATAAAAATCAAGGAAATAAAGTAGATTTAGTTTACAAGTATTCAGGTGCGATGCTTAATAAAAAAGGACGAGGGATGCTTGGTTTTAGAGAGGTGAGTGTTTATGATAAAATAAAAAATTTAGCAGTCACTAGCTACTTTAATAAGTTTATATATAGTTACGACTGGCCAGATTATATAGAAAATGATTTTATATCCATAGATACAGTAGTTGATATATGGACATTAAAAAACATAGGAACAACAAAGAAAAGTATATTTAATGCCTTACACCCCTACGTGAATGGTTATAAAAATAAAACACATTGGTTTAGAAATAGAAAGACTGAGACTACAAGTATAAATTCAGGGAACACTACTACAAATTTTTTGTATGATGATTATGGCAATGTAGTAAGCAAAGAATATATCAACGCTGATGGTCATATTCAGACCGTTCAATATAATTATGGAGCAAATGCGGCCAATAGACCAGCTTTACCATTAGAAAAAATTGAAACCTATTCACGAAATAGTCTTCCAGCTATAACCTATAAATCTACAATGGAATACGATAACTTATTCCAATTAAAGAAAAAGATTGATTTCTCAGACAAGTCAAATAAAATCACAACGGAGTTTCAATATGATTATCGCGGCCACACTGCGGAACAAAAAATTACAGGGACTAATATGTCACCAAGAGTAACCCAATATCAATATGATGTGAATGATCTTTTCTTAGTTAAAGAGAAAAACAGTTTGGGACAAGAGACTAACTACTCTATAGACCCTAAATGGAATAAACCTCTTGCAATAACAGGAATAAATGGTTTAACCACTTCATTCGTATATGATTGGCTTGGTAGGGATAAATATAATACAATGCCTGGAGGAAGCCAAAATTATACATTTTATGAGTGGACAACTGGTAGTGATCAATTGAATTTTAATAATTATACCTCTGTATATAAGGTAACAAGTAAATCATTCTATTCTAATGGAATAACATGGTCGGTATGGAATGAGTCAGCAAAATATTATGATAAATGTAATACTTTACTATCCGAAAGAAAAAGAAACCCTGATGGAGTTTCATGCTATAGTAAGATCTATTATAATCAGCGCAAACAAGCGTATAAATCAGAAATGTATAGAAGCACTACATTTATTAATGGAACATTAACAAACTATGATGCTTGGGATAGACCAATGGAAAAGTATTATATTGATGATAATAATAATTCCGAGTTACAATCCACTATTAGCTATATTAAGCTATCTAATGGGTGGGAAATTACTGAAACTAAACCTTCGAGCACTACTAACCCATTAGGTCGATCCTCAAAGACAAAAATCAGTTTTGGAGGTGAAAAACTATCTACTTCAGAAAATGGAATTAATGAGCTTACCTATACATATAATGCAGAAGGAAAGAACTTAAATGTAATTGAAGCGAATTCGTCAAAAGTACTTACTAGTGTTGAGTATGACATTTATGGACGACAAGTAAAATTAATAGACAATAGTACTGGAACTATTACTTTCAAGTATAATTCACTAGGGGAACTAATAGAACAGCAGAATGCAAATGCGGGATGGCATAAATTTGAGTACGATGTACTAGGGCGGAAAACAAAAGAAATTTTAAATGAGGGTACAATTACCTATACCTATTTTCCGGCTGGGTCTGGCGTAAAAACTAACCAACTTCAAGAGATAAAAGGGTATCAAAACTTAAATAAAGAAGTCTATGATTATGACTGGATAGGTAGATGTAATAAGGTAACAAAATTTATTGCTGGAAGTCCTGCAGGAACTTCTGGTTATGTTTCAGAGTTTACATATGATTTATTGGATAGGATTATTCAAAAAAAGACACCAACTGGTAACATCTATGATTATTATTATACAAATTATGGTAATCTTGTGTCCGATATTAAAAAGAATGGACAACCAATTTATACTTTAATTGATTTAAATAAAGTTGGACAACCAAAGGATTATTATCTAGGCTCTAATACACAGAATAATAGAGTTGTTAGAGAATATAATAAATACTTTAATCTGAGCTCATTATCAGGTCAATACATTGATGACGTTTACAATTGGGATAATATTAATGGGAACTTAGAATCCAAAACAGAAGGAAGGCAGGCTTTTACTTATTCTTACCTATATGATAATTTTGATCGATTAACAGATGAAAATTTGAGTTCTAGTGGCATAGCCGGACAGAGACAAATTGATAACCATACAGCTCCTTTAGATAATGGAAACCTTGACGTTGTTCTTTCTGCAATAAAGCCGGGAGGATCAACACCGTTTGCCTACCATACCAATAAACAGTTTGCCATAAGCACAGTAGAAGAGGCAGATAACTTCTCAAGGTTTCAACAGGATATTAGTTACAATTCTTTTAACAAGCCTTCAAAGATTACTCAAAATGGCTTTGAACTTAGGTATAGCTACGATCACAGTTTGGATAGAATTAGTAGTATATTGACTGGCCTAGGAAGGTCATTAAAAAGATATTATATAGGAAGTACTGAATATAATTATGACAATTCAGGTAATTTACTTCATGCTATTGATTATATTTCAGCAGATGGTGCTATAGTAGCTATGGATGTTACAACTACTGGGTCAAGCAAGCTATGGTATGTTCAAACTGACTATCAAGATAATATTAGGTCTGTATTTGATAATCAGGGTACTGCTCATTATATCAACTATGATGCTTGGGGTAAATACAGGATAAATGACCAATGGAGCATGCAAAATGGTGACATAAGTTATGATAGACCTGCAGGTTTACCTGATTGGTTATATAGAGGCTATACTGGCCAAGAACATTTAGCTGAGTTTAGACTTATAAACCTCAATGCGCGACTTTATGATCCGCATACTTGTAGATTATTGAGTCCTGATAAATATGTTACGGCAAATTCGTTGCAAGGATTTAATAGATATAGCTACTGTCATAATAATCCACTAAAATACATAGATAAAGACGGTAATGAACCAATTTCAATTTGCGTAGCAATTGGAATTGGTATAGGGATAGCTCTAGCTTCTAAAGCTACTATGAATGTGATTAGAGGGGACAATATTTTGGCAGGTAGCTGGCAGAGCTGGGTTGTGACAGGTCTTGTTGGAGGTATTTCTGGAGCGGCTGGTTTTGGTATGGGTGGAATGATGGCACAAACTGTGGGAGGATTCGCTGGTGGTGCTATAACTGGTGCTACTACGGGTGCAATAGCTGCTTATTCAAATCATCAACTTTCATTTATGTTTGGACAGTCTGATTTTAATTTTGGAAATTTGTTCAAAGAGGTTGGCACAGGTGCTCTTGTAGGGGGAGTGATAGGAGGAGTTGCTCAAGGTATATCAGCGAGTAATGATGGAGCTAGTTTCTGGGATGGCAAAAAAGTCTTTGAAGCTAAGTTAGGTGGAGCAAACGGGCACTTTAGTTATAAAGTTAAAGTTCGAGCATTAAAATTTAGATATTTTGAAGATGCACCGGTTTACTTGGCTCCACTTGGCAAAGGTGCTGGATTTACAACCCCTTATGGAATTGTTATTAGTAAAGCTAGTTATTTAGCAAATGATATGGATCTAGTCAGACATGAATTTGGTCATTGGCTACAAATAAAAATTCAAGGACCTAAATATTTCATGGCTACAACGGCACCCGAAAGCTTATGGAGCGCATCAACTTCTTCTCCAGCGCGTCCTCATAAGTTGTTCTATACTGAGACATGGGCGAATAGACTATCTTACAGATATTTTTCTAATAATGGAGATTATTTAAATCCTGCACAAAGTTTTATAAAGTGGGATGTTGGTAGATTTCCACTAATGTCGGAAATGGAAACTGCCATTTGGAATTACACAACAAAATATTAAAGTGAAAAAGATAATAGTATTTATTGTATTGCTAATTTTAATTGGGCTATTGTTATTAATCCTTAGATACTCCAAAGCTGAAGGAGGTATAAATGAAATGCATACCATTAAGAATTCTTCAAATTCAAATATTATAATTTATTACTCATGTTCAAATAAGTTTAATAATTACAATTTGGAAAAAATAGAAAGTAGCTCAGCAAAAAGTTTTTGGATTTATCTCGAAAATGAAAATTGTTTGGATACTATTTATTTTGAAGTTGGGGAAGGTTATATTGGTTCTAAAGATTGGAAACCATATAGTTTTAGATTTTCCGTTGATGAAATTTTTGAAAGCAATTTGTTTATTGACTATTCAAATGAAAAAAATGTCTCTGCAAAATTAGTAAAAAGGAAATTTATAGATTCCTACTTATAATAAAAAATTAAAGCATATAATTATGAAAAAAACACTCTCATTAATCACCCTGTTCTTGGCACTAAGCCAAGTCATAGCTCAATCACCCGATAAAATATGTTTCGACTACGACGCTGCGGGTAATCGTATCGCTCAGAAGCCGGCTGTGATTGACCAAAATACAGGAAATTATAATCCAGATTGTACTCCTTCCGAAGGAAGCTACTGGGGTTCGGGTATTGGTATTATAAAGATATCCCATATCGGTCAGCTGGAAGAGCTGATAGGAAGACTGACCGATATCCGTTGGGTATTGCCTATAGATAATGTGCCTATAAGTACTTGGTCTACATCGCCTGTTTACACCCCTTTATCAGACTTTGTGTTGTTAAATCCGCATTCGCCATACGCCATAGTGTTTGAATCGGCTTTGCCACCCGCCGCACCGCCATTTACTTCTGCACCTCCGCAGGTAGAGCCTAATGTAAGTATTGTGCCTAATCCGAATGAAGGTCAGTTTAAGTTAGAGCCTACAGGCTTTGACCCCGATCGCAGTGAGATATTTATCATCAATATGCAAGGCGTGGTTCTATTTAAACGTGACTATGTCAACGGAGAAATTAATATTTCGGAATCATTGTTGTCCGAGATAAATTAAGCTGACCTTCCGAAAAAGGTCAGCTTTTTTAGTTTTGCAAGTTCCTACACTTTTAAAACCATGAACAAAAGTACAAATTATTTCGGACAGCACCTATTTTCTCAAATAGCAAA
>JAJTHM010000084.1 GCA_021297855.1 Sphingobacteriales bacterium
AAGATATTAGATGTGAGAAGTTAGATATAAGATATTAGATGTGAGAAGTTAGATATAAGATATTAGATGTGAGAAGTTAGATATAAGATATTAGATGTGAGAAGTTAGATATTAAATTTTAGATGTGATAAGTTAGAAATAAAACTTAGTTGTCTATGCTCTCATATCTCGTGTCTCATATCTATCATCTATCTACGCTTGCGCCATTAATTTTTTACCTTTCTCTATCGCTTCTTCTATATTACCTACTAGGTTGAAAGCTGCTTCTGGATATTCATCTACCTCACCTGCTAAGATCATATTGAACCCTTTGATAGTCTCTTCGATAGGTACAAGTACCCCTTTCAAGCCTGTAAACTGCTCAGCTACGTGGAATGGCTGAGAAAGGAAACGCTGTACTCTTCTCGCTCTATGTACAACCAATTTATCTTCTTCAGACAATTCATCCATACCGAGAATAGCGATTATATCTTGAAGTTCTTTGTATCTCTGAAGTAACTCTTTCACTCTTTGAGCACAACTATAGTGCGCCTCACCGACTACTTTCGGGTCCAAAATTCTAGAAGTAGAATCCAATGGATCCACCGCAGGATAGATACCTAACTCAGCAATTTTTCTAGAAAGTACCGTGGTCGCATCTAAGTGAGCAAATGTAGTCGCCGGAGCCGGGTCAGTCAAGTCATCTGCGGGTACATAAACCGCTTGAACGGAAGTGATAGATCCTTTCTTAGTGGAAGTAATACGCTCTTGCATGATACCCATCTCTGTAGCCAAAGTTGGCTGATAGCCCACCGCGGATGGCATACGACCTAATAGGGCCGAAACTTCAGAACCCGCTTGGGTAAATCTAAAGATATTATCTACGAAGAAAAGGATATCCTTTCCACCTTTGTCTGCATCAGGTCCACCGTCACGGAAATATTCTGCCATAGTCAATCCTGAAAGGGCGACTCTCGCTCTCGCTCCAGGAGGCTCATTCATTTGGCCGAAGACCAAGGTAGCTTTTGAAGATTCCAAGGCTTTGGTATCTACTTTAGACAAATCCCATCCGCCATTCTCCATTTCATGTTTGAATGCTTCTCCATAATTGATTACATCCGATTCTATAAATTCTCTCAATAGGTCATTTCCTTCTCTTGTACGCTCACCTACACCAGCGAAAACCGACATACCATCGTAGGCTTTTGCTATATTATTAACCAATTCCATGATCAATACAGTCTTGCCTACCCCAGCACCACCGAAAAGTCCAATTTTACCACCTTTGGCATACGGTTCGATCAAATCGATTACCTTGATACCAGTAAAAAGAACATCAGTTGAAGTTGATAAATCCTCATATCTAGGAGGTTTGCTGTGAATAGGATAGCCTCCTACTTTAGATAAATCTCTTTGAATACCATCTATAGCATCACCCATAACATTAAACAGACGGCCTCTAATAGCATTTCCAGTAGGCATCGTTATTGGAGCCCCTGTGTCAGAAACTTCCATACCTCTTGTCAATCCATCAGTAGATTCCATAGCTATGGTGCGCACCTTGTTATCTCCTAAGTGTTGTTGAACTTCCAAAATAGTTTTCTGACCGTTGCCTTTGTGTATTTCCAAAGCGTTCAGAATTTTAGGTAGAGCTGCTCCTTCGCCGAAGTATACATCTACTACCGGGCCGATAACCTGCTGAATCTTACCGTTTTTTGACATGATTTATTATTTAATAATGAGTTTGATTTTAATTTTCAGAGTGCAAAAGTAAGGAATTTCAAACGAAAACCAAAGATAGAATGGTGAAAATTGTAAAAAAATTGCCGATTTCGTACAAGTTATGATTTTGGTACATATTTCAGATACATTCCCCCCATGCCTGCTCCGCATAGTTTCATGAAAAATTCTTCAGAATCAAGACCTTTTTGCCACTCAAGTTTGACATTTTTAGGAATAAAGTCATGAAATATATTGAATTGTTGCTCCGAGTATTCTTTCAACTCCGCAAGAATAGGTTCCTTGCCAATATATTTCTGAATCATTGCATTGGATAGTTCTGTCAAATGAGCTAACCCTAAGAGAAATTGTGGTTCTGCTTTTAATGAGTTAAAATGCTTTATGGCTTCTTTGGCACTGCGTTTTTTGCCGCTGTCGTATAAGGTAAAGTTTCCTAACTCTATAGTGGTTAAAACTTCTAGCCCTTCTTGTCCGCTAAGTATAGGCTGATTCAAATAGGAAGTCAAAGGGTCTATACCACTACTTTTTTCATGAAAAAAGGATTCTAATGCGGCTAGATCTTTTTTTAACTGGACGTAATCTGTTGCTTTTTCCATGAAAAATTCATCATATATAGCTGCTACCAAAGCGCCAGAGCTCCCTAATCCGTAACCAACTGGAATGCTGCTTTCAAAGTGGATTCCTTGAAGAACCTCTTTTTTAAAACTAGGGCTTAACCGAGACCTCAAGTCTTCGTTTTGGTCAATATAATTTACTAATTTCTGAAAGAAAAACGTATTCTTGGAGAGATATTGGCTGCTTTTTTTTAAGTTGTACTTATTGTAGGGGAAGGAGAGCGACTGACCTCCGAGTAATACAAGGTATTCCCCAAATAAAAGAATTTTTGAGGAAAACGCTCTAGAGTCGCTGTGGTCCATCGCCTACAAAATCTTGAATCCAAACACCATTTTCGCAGAGGGCTTCCATATCATTTTTAATAAACTCACTAACTTGTTTCTCGATACATTTCGGATAGAGGAGGTGAATATTGGGTCCCGCATCGAGAGTAAAATAAACGGGTAGTTTACTGCTAGTCCTGAAGTCTCGGATTTTTTCAATCATACTTATCGAATTGGGCTTCATGAGGATAAAAGATGGATGCGACATCATCATCAAAGCATGTAAAGAAAGAGCCTCATATTCTACTATTTCACCCCATTTCTCAAGATCTCCTTCTCGCATAGCTCCATATAATTCTACAATAGATTGATTGGCATTTTGAAAACGCAAATCTCCAAATACGTGATTGTTCATAAGTTCATGCCCCATAGAGCTGCTCACAGATTTTTCTCCCGAGGAGGCTATGAGTATAGCATTCTGATAATTATGAAAAACTTCATCTGTTTCTTCCCATACCGAAACTGCGTATTCATTAGAGCTCATAGGCTGAGCACCATGGCTTCCCCACCAACCAAGTTTCGGTATGACAGAGCGAGAAGCACTGCCACTGCCTATTCTGGCTATAGATGATGCCCGTTGTAAATCTGGGATACCGTGTTGTAGTTCCTCTAGACACATGGCCAAAGCTGCCATCGATGAAGCGCTAGAGGCTATGCCGCTAGAATGAGGAAAGGTGTTTGAACTTACTATACTAAATTTATACTGGTTTACGATAGGATAATCGGCTGCTATTTTCCCGAAAAATAGGCTGATTTTTTCTGCAAATTTTGGATTGCTTTTCCCTTCAAAATTGATTTCTACTTCTATCCCATGATGAGATTTGTCAAGTAATTGGATATCAAAAATGGACTTGCAATTCGTCAGAGTAAAACTGATTGAAGCATTTCTTGGCAGTTGATTCCCATACTTGCCCCAGTATTTCACCAATGCTATATTGGAAGGGGCTTCATATTTTACGTTTTTCATTTAGCTTTATTTCTTAAAATCAAAATAGATGGTCTTTTTTATTTTTTCAGCGAATAAGACGCGACCATTCACATTTGGTAGAATATAGGTCTCATTAGTATTCGGCAATTTGTCTACATTTACATAATCTATTGTGCCATTTTTATTTTTGGTAAATCGACCTATTTTATAGGAGCTTCCACTCATAGATTCTAGGCGGAAATTTTTAAAATAGATTTCGAACCGATCATTTCTCATCTCTGTGCCCAGATAATCAAAAAGGCCATAGCGATTATAGATTTTGCCAATCTCAAAAATAGGCTGATTAAAGTGGTAGGAAAGCTGAATTGCATTTCCCGGTTTCTCAATAATTTGAGATCCTTGATAATTGAAATCTAAATCAAATTTTGATAGGGCTAAATCATAAGTTTTGACTCGGGTATAGTCGTAAACATTTCCCATGCCTATCACAGTGACGCCGATAGCAGAGCTTTGAGCCACCTTTTGATATCCCTCACTGAGAAGATAGATGTAACCATGGCCATCAGAAAAAATATTTTGTAGAAATAAAAACCCCAAATCTTTGCCCTGATTATCTTTTTTGAATTTTAAATCATTGAAATCTCTTTGGAAAGCGAGATATTTTTCATTTTTAAAATCTCCTTTGGGTTCTAAATCCCAGAGGGCAAATCCATCGTAAAATTCTCGCTCCATATTTTTTTCCGCTTCGAAGAAATATCCTACCAGCTTCACCTGATCTGAGGTATCAGAGGTGAGAGCAATCTTAGGAAAGAAAAAATAGTCTTGGTCTTTCATTTGTTTTATTTCAAACACGCTATTGAAAGTCTCTAGATTGAGGGCAATACATTCTGTAAAGAAGGTTCCCTTTTTTGAACCATCAATCTCGAAGGAGAAGTATAATTGACTCTTGCTTTTTCCTAGGTAATTTGTTTCGTAGATTGGACCTTCAGTCATAAATGTATAGAACTTATCTTGGCTGCTATCCGATCCAGTTTTAAAAATTTGGCACGTATTGAGATTTTTCTCCACAGAGTGAAGAAGAAGTACAAATCCATGTTCGCCAATTTCCTGGACAAACTGATTGTATCCTGTATAATTATTATTATGAGTCACATGAGCCAAAAAATATTCTATATCTGCAGGAGAGAGAGACTTGGGTATTTCCCGAAGGAGTTCTCCTTTAAGACCATAGATGTGCAGACTTAGTTGTCTCTTGGATACATCGAGAAATAGGAGAGCGTAGTTGCTGCCATTATAGGCGGTTTCTATCAGATAGTAGTTCTGGCTATTTACGAATTCTAGTTGAAATATTGCATCCGCCTTAGTATCGAGGATAGATATGATTTTACTGGTGAGTTTTTTATGTTCATTATTTACCGAAGCTACATAGCCTATGATATGTCGGTCCTTGTGAATAGTTGCAAATCGCTCTACGCTTATGCTGCCTTTTCTGTCGGAAAAATCTAATTGTGCAGCTAACCGCAAGGATAGTGTCGAAATAATAAAAAAAAGCAAGTATCTATTCACGTATAATTAAAAAGCGCTCAATCCAAAGATTAAGCGCCTCAAATTTAATAAGATTTTATTTATCGTTTGACCGTAATGTCAACGCGTCTGTTTTTAGATCTCCCAGACTCGGTTCTATTGTCGGCTATTGGGTATTTCATACCGAATCCGACGGCTTCTAGATACACGCGCGCTACGCCTTTAGAAATCAGGTATTCTGCGACTGAATTGGCCCTATTCCTCGAGAGCTTTAGATTATATAATTCGCCACCTCGTATATCCGTGTGCCCTTCTATTAGGAATATCATCTCTGGGTTAGCCATAATTATGGCTACTATTTCGTCTAGTATCTTGTAGGATTTAGGCAGTATTTTAAATTTAGCCGTTTCAAAGAAGATGGATTGCGCTTTGAAGGATATGGTAGAGTCTAAAGACTTCTTCTGTACTTCATTCGGATCAGGGCAACCTTTAAACTTCACCAGTCCAGGTGTATCTGGACAATCATCCATATAGTCTGGGACGCTGTCATTGTCTCTATCAGGACATCCTTGGAACCTAACTATACCAGGTGTATCTGGACACTTGTCATATTTATCTTGTATGCCATCATTATCTCTATCAGGGCATCCTTGGAATTTCTTGATCCCTTTGATTTTCGGACATGAATCTTGATAATCTGGAATACTATCCTTGTCAAAGTCGGGGCAACCTTGGTAGATAATAAGCCCAGGTGTATCGGGGCATTTGTCATCTATGTCAGGTACTTTATCTCCATCCCTGTCAGGACATCCTTCAAATTCTTCTAGACCAGCATCGTCTGGACAGCGGTCTTTTGTATCAGGAATTCCATCTCCATCCTTATCAGGACATCCATTGAATTTCTTAGGACCGGGCGCGTCAGGACATTCATCCTTATCGTCAGGAATTCCGTCTTTGTCTCTATCTTTCATGCCAAATCGGTAGCCCAAAGTCGCAGAATATTCAAAATAGTCCATATTCGTCTCCCGCGTGGCAAGCATCGGTATGGCGTGATACAATTGTTGCAACTGGATACCAAAATTTCTCTTGTTATTTAGCCAAAAGGCAAGGCCTCCCCCAAAATTGTAGGTAGTCAGAAATTTGTCATTATCTCTTGCATCTAGGTAGGTCATACCAGCGCCCCCTTTCAGATAAGGTTCAAAAAAGGAATTTTCGCTTAACAAATAACCATTAGCAAAAGAGTATTTCAAATTGAACATACCATTGGCCAAGAGAATTTTGCTGATTTCTTTTGTAGGGTCTTTAGCTACGAGATTGGTCGAAAATTTCAGTTCAGGAGAAAAACCCCCAAACATATGTCTGGAAACACTCAGATAATTAAGCGGAAAGCCTAGGTTAAACTTATTTGTTTGCGTTAGATTCTCTATTGGACTTACATCCTGATCGATTATTTTATGAATTCCCCAGCCTGCATTTAATTGCCATTTTTGCATCTTATTTTGACCAAGAAGCGAACTGCTGAGAATTATAAAAAATAAAAAAATCTTCTGCATAAGAAGTTTAGATATAAAGATATTATGGACAAATATAGAATGTCTTTTATCTAATGGTTCTATTTTTTTTCCAATTGGAGGCTATTTTATTGGGCGTTCGCGATAATTCAACAGGGCTTGCTTGTTGGAATGTCGCGAAGAATTTCTCTAGAACCTCTTTTTGCTCCTCATTCACAGGGTAGTTCAGGTATTCTGGTTTATAGAATTTATCTACAAAACCAGTGTCAAAGCTGCCACTAATAAAGCTGGGATGATTTAAAACAAACAAACCAAAATCTAATGTTGTTTTCACTCCTCTTATTTTATAGTCATGGATGGCGCGTTTCATTTTATTGATTGCGTCCGCTCTATCCGTGCCATGTGCGACCAATTTAGCTATCATAGGGTCGTAATAAATAGGTATGTCCATGCCTTCTCTGAAGCCATCATCTACGCGTATGCCAAGCCCTTCTGGTTTTTGATAAACTTCTAGTTTGCCTATATCTGGCAAGAAATTATTTTGCGGGTCTTCTGCATATACACGAAGTTCGAGAGCGTGTCCATTGATTTTTAAGTCTTCTTGTTTGAAACCTAATTTTTCGCCACGAGCTATTTTGATTTGTTCTTTGACCAAGTCGAGGCCAGAAATCATTTCCGAAACAGGGTGTTCTACTTGCAGTCTCGTATTCATCTCTAGAAAGTAGAAATTGAGTTTATCATCTACAATAAATTCTACCGTACCTGCATTCGTATAATTACAAGATTTTGCTGCATTGATAGCGGCTTCGCCTATTTTTTCTCTGATTTCTGGTGTAAGAATACAACTAGGGGCTTCCTCCACTACCTTTTGGTGACGTCGCTGAATACTGCATTCGCGCTCAAATACATAGACGTAGTTTCCATGATGATCGCCTAATACCTGCACTTCGATGTGGCGAGGATTGGTGACATATTTCTCGATGAAGCAGGCATCATTGCCAAAGGAATTCCGCGCTTCGCTCATGGCTCTATCCATTTGTTCTTCAAACTCAGCCTCATTTTGAACGATTCGCATTCCCTTGCCACCACCGCCGGCACTGGCTTTGATAATGATGGGATAGCCTATTTCTAAGGCGAGTCTTTTAGCTGCAGGAATATCCGAGATGGCTTCTTCCGTGCCGGGCACGAGTGGCGTCCCATATTTTTTGACGGCATTTTTGGAGGAAATTTTATCGCCCATGATGTCCATAGCTTCTGGACTGGGGCCAATCAATTGAATCTTAGCATCCCTCAGTTTTCTGGCAAAGTCTGCATTCTCACTCAGAAACCCGTAACCAGGATGGACACCATCTACTTTTAATTCATTACAAATTTCTATGATTTTATCGCCCAATAAATAGGACTGATTGCTAGGCGGCGGGCCTACGCAGACGGCTTCATCTGCATACAACACATGGGGACTCTCTCTATCGGCTTCAGAATATATGGCTACCGTTTGAATACCCATTTCTTTAGCTGATTTCATAACGCGGAGGGCTATTTCACCGCGATTGGCTATGAGGATTTTTTGCATAATTTAGTATATTCAGTTGAATCGTCAGAACAATAAGTGCAAACTTATTAAACATTCAATATTACGCATTAAAAATTAATATTCCCTACCCCTGACTCGCCCAGTTCTCCCTATCCAAACTGCGATAGTGAATGGCTTCTGCTAAATGCTCGACTTTGATTTCTTCACTCTGAGCTAAATCGGCTATGGTGCGGGAGACTTTGAGGATTCGATCATAGGCGCGGGCAGAGAGGTTGAGTTTTTCCATAGCGCGTTTGAGGAGGTTTCGACCTGCATCAGAGATTTGACAAATTTCCTGTACTTCCTTTCCTCCCATTTGAAGTATAATAGTTTTTTTTAGTTTAAAGTCATTGTTGTCCGAGATAAATTAAGCTGACCTTCCGAAAAAGGTCAGCTTTTTTAGTTTTGCAAGTTCCTACACTTTTAAAACCATGAACAAAAGTACAAATTATTTCGGACAGCACCTATTTTCTCAAATAGCAAATTTATGTAATCGCTCCATTCTTCAACCTATCATTGATAGAACAGGCGCAAATTATTCCTACAAGAAGCTTTTTGCATATGAGCACTTCATAGCTATGCAATATGCTGTTTTGGCAGGTTGCACTTCAATTAGAGAGATCGTTGCAGGTCTGGGTCTAGCGCAAGGCAAGCTCAATCATCTCAATATCAACTATGTTCCTCCTAGAAGTACCTTGAGCGATGGGAATAAAAACCGGAATTCTGATTTTTTCAAACAAGTTTATGAGTACCTCTATAAGATATATAAGCCCAATATCTCGGACAGCAGCATACCAAAGGCCGTTCTACAGAATTTGTTTCTTATGGATTCGACTGTTTTTGGGCTTTTTAAGGCGATATTGAAGACTACTGGTAGGTATTCACAAAACGGAAAAGTAAAAGGAGGGATAAAGAAAAATACCATATTA
>JAJTHM010000094.1 GCA_021297855.1 Sphingobacteriales bacterium
GCCTTTCTTCTTCTTGAGATAAGAAACTACTAGCTTTCGCTTAGTCTCCTGACTATCTTTTGTACCTCTAATTTTATTCATGAGGCAAAGATAATAATTTCAACCCAATTGTATCACTAAATTATGCACTTATTAATAAAACTAAAGGAATAGCATTTGTACATCCAATAAATAATATAGAATGAAAAATGATAATATTATTTCTTATGATACTCATTTGTAAAGTTACCTACTCTAGCTTTTCCAGTTTTTTTCAATTGATTTACTACATTGCTATTTTCAAATATCGCCTCGATATTTTCTTTTGAAACATACCTTTTGTTTAATCTAACCTGAAAATATCCATCTTTTCCTACAGACATTTGTTCCTTTTTAACATACCTATAGCTACGAGATGTTTTATCAATTGTATTGTTTTGGGAATTCTCTCCTCCATCAGGATCATATGTTTCTGGATGATTTAATCCACCTGCACTATGATTATGCTCGTGAGGTTCTGTAGTTCCCCCATTATCTGCAACTTGTTTAGTCGACCAATAACCTGTATTTGCACCTCCAACGCCAGGGTCTGTGTATGAGTTTCCTTCACTTCTATTAGTACTTTCCTCTAACCTTACATAATTAATCTTAATGTCTGTATTTTGGGAAATATGTTTTTGTACAACTTTTTCATTGAGGTTTCCACCTATTTTAGATACATCAACTCCAACAACTTTAAACTGAACTTTATAATCAACCCCATCAATCTTAATTTTAGCATTAGCAGCATTAAAAGCTTTCTCAATATTTCCTGCATATTCTTTAGCTAATTTTGGAGTAGAGGCACTACCATAGAAAGCATAAATAGAGGTAACTGTAATTGTCTTTGTTTGCTTATTAATAGAAGCTTCTCCTGACATTCCAGAAGGGTCATCGTAAAGTATCGGGTTGTTGTTAAAAGTTGAATAAGGGGACATCATTGGATATTTAGATGCCAAAGGGTCAACATTCCATCTTCTTCCGATTCTCGGGTCATACCCAAAATCAGCGAAACTTAAGTGATTTCCATCGCCTAATATTTCATCATCATTCTCGTGACCACCGAATCCAAACCTATACTTAGAGCCACTCGAAAGCGAATATGTCCGATTCGGCATCGGCATCCCAAATGGGAATGAGTAGGTAACAAAAAAATCAGTTCTTTTTTCTGCTTTTTTGACCTTTTGATTTTGAATAAGATTCTTCTTTTCTGTCATCTTCTGTTATAACAAAGATAAACATTTTTTATTTTTTAGATTTTGTTGCTTTTTTGTCCTCTTTTGGCTCTAGTTTTGGGATTTTATAACCTATTGGGTTGCGCTCTTTTTGAGGGGGATTGAGCAGCTGTTTTAATGCTCTAAATATGGTCTGTATATCCTCGGAATTTGATGTTACATTTTTTTCTAATTCATTAAATTTTATCAGTAATTCTTTATTCGTTAAAAGCATTTCTCGTATCTCTGTAAAGATTCTTACAATTTGAATATTTACTGTAATCGCTCTATCGCTATTTAGAATACTGGCAAGCATTACCGCTCCATACTCCGTAAACGCAAATGGTAAATTAGCAGAGAATTTTAATGAATTGAGGTGGTCGCAATTTGCGACCACCTCTGCTTTTTCCTCTTTAGTTAGTTGGAACATAAAGTCCTCGGGAAATCTCTTTAAATTCCTTTTTACTTGCTCATTCAAACGCTTGGTTGGAACGCCATAAAGTTCTGCAATATCTTTATCTATCATCACTCTTCTCCCCCTCAATTGAATTATTTTGTTAATAACAACTATATCGGGAATTTCTAATTTTTTTGTCATTATTTTGATTTTATAAGTTTACAAATTTATTCTTTTTTTAAACTTGAGGTCACAAATTGTGACCTCCAATTTTTTCATCTTGAAGTCGCAATTTGCGACCTCAAGATTTTACCCCATCGGATGATACTGTTTTATATTGTTCTGCAATTCGCTGATATCATTGCCTAAATAGGCTTCTGTACTACTGACGTATCGGTGTCCTGCGAGGTATTGCGCTTTCCTAAGATTGTATTTTTGTAACCAATCACTAATCACACTCGCTCTGATTTGTTTCATATCTTGCAGTTTTGGATAGCATTTTTTGAGGGCTTTTAAGAGGCTTTGAAACACGTTCTGCACCTTGTCCGATGTACCATAACTAAAGATGAGCTTATTGGTTTCTTTATCTAATTCTGTCAGTAATCGTTTCCTATCTTCTTGCAAATAATCTAAGATTAAATACAGCTGTGAACTCTCTATATCTATCACTCTGCGCTCCGTTCTTCGACTTCCTTTAATCGTGATTTTGGCTTCTCGCAGTTGGATATCTTCTAGGTTTAATTGAGCGATTTCTTCCGTTCTCAGACCTTGATGTATGAGGAGTGACAATATGACCTCGTTTCGCTTTTTTATAGCTTTATTTTTCCCGAATTGTCGGGACAGGCTATTTTTTATGGGTTGATAATCTTTGAATTTTACTTGCATTAATTCCAATTCATCACGGCTCAGAATACTGTGCAGTGGCTTGCGTTTATCTGATTTGATTTCTACATGCTGTATTGGATTTTCTAAGATTTGTTCGGTCTTTTGTAAGTACCGATAATAGTGTTTCAATACATTCATCGCATGCTGCTGAGTGCGCTGACCATTACCTTTGTTTTTGATAAATTTGATATAGTTTAATAGCTCTTTATAGCCTATTTCATCGGCTTCTAATTTCTCCATATTTAACCATTTTTTAAATCTAGACAATGTCTTGACAAAGCTCTGTATCGTCTGCTCACTATAGCCTTTGAGGTGAAGATAGTCGGAGAATTTTTGAGATTCAAGTTGCAAGTCGCAAGTTTCACGTTTTTTAGAATTGTTCATTATTAACTGTTCATTGTTCACTGACAAGGTGGGTATAAATTTGCGTAGATTCTAAGCTCGAATGACCTAAGAATTTAGCGATGGCTTCGAGGCTCATTCCGTTTTCTAATAAGTGGGTAGCGATACTATGTCGCAGCGTATGCAGTCCTATTTGTTTATCAATTAAGGCTTCGTTTTCTGACCGCTTTTGTAGGAGTTTGATTCGCAGCAATAAACTCTGCCCATCGAGTCGCTTCCCTCGCTGACTGATGAGTAAGTAAGGGTTATTCGTTTCTTTTAAAAAATAGATTCTCGCCTCGTGCATATAGTCTTGTAGATAGCGCATACAGCTTGTATTTAAAGGAACTAACCGCTCTCGATAGTTCTTGCCTTTACGCACATAAATTCGCTCTTGTTCTATTTGTATATCCTCTACTTTGATATTGACGGCTTCATTTCTTCGCAGTCCACAGCCATACAATAAAGTCAGCGAGGCTCGGTCTCGCTTGGCCAAGGCTTCGTATAATTCTTCATTCTGATACCGTGTAGGTGCAGGATAATTATCGGTCGCTTGATAGAGCATTTTGATTTCTGATTGGGTCAGAATATCTCTCGGCTCTTGATTGTTTTGTTCGTTAGAAATATAGAGTTTCGGAAGAATGATTTTGGTCGATTGTCTCAGATAATCGGAGAATAATTGGATGGCTTGAATGTATTTATTTAAGTATGCTCCACTGAGTCCACCGCCTCGTTTTTTATTGGCTCTGCCTTTGGTTCGATAGTAGTATGCGAGAAAATCTTTGTTGTCTATTTGATTAATATCCTGCTTATTTTTTTGTTCTAAATACTGTAGAAATTCTTGGATTAAATTCGGTATGCCATAGACCGTCGTATCAGCATAACCGAGGACATCGAGCCAGTCTCGAAAGCTATTGAGAATATATTGATAGGATGGATTTTGGAGAGCTTGTTTTTTTATAGACATCGTTTTCTATGTTTTACTGAGCGACTAGGATAGTTGTTTCATTTTCTTTGGCTTAGACCGCTCATTTATGATATGGAGCGATGTTGGTTGACTGAGCGATGGGAGTTGTTCTATGACTTCTTCTAAGACATAGTCAATGCGCTTCTTGAGTTGCTGATATTCGGTATCTTCGACCAGCTCAAATAGATTGATTAATTGGTTTTCTTGGCTTTTGATTTGCTTGATGAGTCCTGCTTCAGTCAGTTCTTTGTGATAGCGTTTTATCGTCGAATATGCCTTGCGAAACTCCATACTCATCGCCATATTGGTAAAGGTTTTTTCTCGCTCATCTTTGAGTTTGGCTTTGAGTTTTTCAAAATAATTTCTGCATGCACCCGATAACATATCCGATTTCCTCAGTAATATATCTTTGATGAGTTCATTGGCTGCTTGGATATCTTCTATCTGTGTTTCGATATAGATTTCGCCTGTGCGTTCATCTGCTTTTTGTTCTCGCTGATATTGATGGTAAAATGTAACCACTTCTACAAAATCTAAATAATGCTGATTTGTCCGTCTCGGTTTCAATATTTCTTTGGGTATTTTCAGATAAGGGGCATAGGGATTGCGGATGGCTATAGGCTCTAGAATTCGCTGTGTAGTTTGGAGAAAATACTGCGCTTGTTTTTCTTCACCTTCATTGATTAATCCTGCTTTTTTCTTGCGTTGATAGTCCATAATTCGCTCGTCTTGTTCTTCGCTTTCATCGAGGTAAATCAAAAAACTTCGGTTCGCATTGTCTTCATAGATTCGCTCTTTGGTCGTGCAACTCGCTATGCATACAGGACCTTCTACTTTCAATCTTTCGAGTACATTTTTACCTTTGTAGGTCTTGTGCATGCGCAGTTTATTGATTTCGTTTTTGCTCTGCAATTCTCGTAAAATCAACAAGTTTTTAAGCATGGCGTCCAGGTCTTCTATCAATATCAGTTTATGGCTAAATTGTTTGGGTTCGGCACTATAGAGCGCATTGGCAGTCATATCGGTTACAGGTTCTTGCTCTTCTTTGGGTATGAGTTTAGCGACACTTTCTTGTAAATGGGTTTTACCTGTGCCACTGCCTGCCAGCGATACCACTTGTAAAGGATGTTTGAGTTTTCGACTCGTAAATATCAAGTACATCAGCAGTCTGTTTGTAACCTCGCCTATGATACCGCTTTGGCTAATCATCTCATTGGTTCTTTTGAGCAGTTCGGGTTCAGAGAGAAAGGCTATCGCTGCCTCTCGTTCCTTTGCCGTCAAGGGTTCTATCTTCGTTTCGGATTCTGTCAATAATTTTTGAAGTTCGGTGATGCGATAGGTTTCGAGCTGATTGGTCATATCATTGATAGCCACTGCGATTTGGGTGCTGCCGACCTCTAGTCTATCGCTCAGCTTTCGTATCAGTTTTTCTACTTGAGTATCGTTGTACAAGTCTAGATTTTGTCGTATGGCTAAATCTGCCAAGTCGGGATGATTCAATAAATGCTTGTATTTTCGGTGGATGACTTCTACTTTCAAAGTCACGCGCATTCTATCCGTGGTTTCTAGTCGTATTCCGCCTAAAATCGTATAGCGCATTTCTTCTCCGTGATATATCATCAGTTCTTTATTGATTATTTCGAGCATAGAGTTTTGTTTAGTTTTTTTATGATTATGATATATAGGTCGCAAATCTAATTGATTTATCAGAAAACAAACCAAGATATTTGTCACTATGCTGACCTAAATATCATTTATATTTGCAAAATACAGCAATTGCACAGCAGATAAACGACGTTTAAGTATGATTACACTAGGAGAGCACCTCAATATTTTAAGAAAACAGAAATCTATATCTCAGGGAGATTTAGGGAAAAAAATAGGTACTTCAGGCGATATCATAGGTCGATATGAACGAGATGAAGTCAAGCCTTCGATTGAAGTTGTGATTAAACTTGCTGATGCATTGGATGTTTCAATAGATTATCTCGTAGGCAAAACCGACATCGAACTTGATACTAAATCACTTCAACGTATTCGAGAGATTACCAAACTCTCTGATAAAAATCAAGAATACATCTACGTTACACTCGATGCGCTCATTCGAGATTTTAAAAACAAAGAAGCCTACGCTTAGTTATTCTGTTTTATTTATAATACCGTGCTAGTCCTAGTTTTCTGTTATTACAGAATTACTAGGACTTATACGGTAGCGCTATCCAGCGCACTATCGCTGTGCATATCAAAAATACAATCTTGAGTAAAGTTGGATTTTTACCGCTTCATTCATCCCATTAAGGAACGTATGGAGATGAATACTATGAAACGCAAAACCGCCACAAGGCCAATAAAATATGCGATAGCTCTGAGCGATGGCATTTTATACCGTAAGCGTATCAGTAATAGTCCAATGTCGCATGGCTCATTGCACTAAACAAATACAGCTACGGCATTTACCATAGCAAGGTTTTAAAATGGGTTGGACCATTTTAAAACCGCTATTGGTATTATTAGGCTTTGGGCGCCTTATGTATGATGCATAGTATGCACTGCATCATTCGAGCAGTCGCAAGCAGATCTATGAGGCACGAAATAGTTCTGCGCCAAAATAGCTGGATAAATGTCGAACTAAAACGGATTTCACTATTCTATCAACCATCCGTTTTAGGAGAGTTTTATCAGCTACTCTAGCCTAGCTCTTACTTTAGCCCCAATCAAGTTGAGGCGATGCGTATTATGAGACTTTTTCTATCATATAATATACCAGTGCTCCCGATAGCTATCGGGAGTTATGTAGCTGGTTTGGCTCATTTATTTTTGTATTCTGTCCAATTTCTTTTGTATATTTGTATTCTAGTTTCGTTCTAAAACCTAGACTAGCATTAACAAACATGCTCAAACAGATAGATTTTTATCGAGCTTATGTCGAGTTAAAAAATGTAAACAAGGTCGGCGATATAAACACGCTAAAACCTTTAACCAACTTGACTTTCAACGCAAATTTTGTGTCGTTTTCTAACTAGAGTGCGGTTAAGTAATACCGCAGCTACTAAAGAGCATTTTTAGGCTCGAATTTTAACCTTCGCTGATTTTTAGCTCTTAACAAATAGCTTCTTTCTTGCTGTAAATTACAAATTTACTAACGCACTGACGAAGTCACAGACTTCGCCAAACAACCACGCCACACTACGCCGAGCTAGGGCGAGGCAAACGCAGCACGACTTCGACTATAGACTACGGCGAACTGGGGATATTCTAGCCTATGTACTATTATCTATAATTAAATATAATTTCCAAACATTCTTTACTTTTCTAAAATGATATTCTACTAATACTCCCGTTTCTTTTACCATTATTTCCATAATAAAATTACTTTTTGTAACACCTTTATAATTTATTAAATAACCTCCTTTCTTATCTGATAAATTTGTATACTGCCAATCTTTTACTTTTATTTCGAAAGTGTCATACTTATTTTTATCTATATCGTATTGTAAATTAACAATAGGGAATTCCAAATAATTGAATTGTTGAATACTATCTTTTGAAAATGCAACCGCAAAATTATCAAGTGAATTTGCAATTTTTATTTTTGGCAAATCAGTTGCTTTTTCATTACATGAGTTAGTTAAACTAAATATAATAAATACTATTCCTACGATTTTCATCCTACGTTTTTATTTTTATTGGGTACATAATCTATATTTTTATTTTTGTTCAAAGGAAGCACATCTCTAACCTTTTCAAAGATTTTTTGGAATACATTTCTTTTATCTGTATAATTTGAAGAGTTATTAATTGGTGGACTTGTTGATTCAGAAGGTGTTATCCATTTTTGCGGATCTACAATATTTTCAATTTTCTTTCCTTTTCCTTCGGTTGGGTCAAATGCCTCCCATTTTTTAGTTTCCGAATTATATTTTTGAATGGCATAATGAAGATGAACAGCTCTACCTGTCTCACTTCCATTCGCACTACCTCCCATTTTCCCAATTATATCTGATTCTGTTACTTCTTGCCCATCTGTAACTGTAATCTCGCTTAAATGCATATACAGTGTCCTAAATGTATTATCAGGAGATGTTACAGTAACCATTCTCCCTTCTCCTCCATTTGTACTATTATCAACAGTTACAGTCCCATTATGAGTAGTTAATATTGGTGACCCTAAATCCGTACTACCGCCTCCTTTATAGTTATAATCTAGCCCTTTATGATTTTTACTTGCACCTGCAAGACCAGTATTTCTAGGGCCAAACCACGAATCAATTCTCCAGCCCCATGTCTTAAATTTTTCTTTCAGAGGAAATGGTATATTTCCCAAAACATCACTAAAACTTATTGGATTATTAGTAAAAACAGAATAATTGCTTATATATACTTGATCAACTGGGTCCAGATTCCATCTTCTCCCTATCCTAGTATCATACTGCCAAAACTCGGCTGTATTGAGATTACCAGCACCATATACTTCGTCATCTTTCTCCTGTCCATTAAACCCGAAGTAGTAACTTCTCTACACTTTTAAAGAACTCTTTTTTGAGGTCAGATATTTTTATAAATTATTTTATCTAAACTCATTGCAAATTTAATCTGATATTTTTTATAAAGCAATTTATTTTTTTAAGTGGAGTATGGAC
>JAJTHM010000114.1 GCA_021297855.1 Sphingobacteriales bacterium
ACCATTCGGCTGAGTGACAATCACTGGCGCTTTATTGACATCTAAATCTATCGTATCGCGCACGGCAGGGCAAGCTGGGCTACCTTGGATGTTCACGATATATCTTCCCGAATCAGCTACCAATACACTTGTTTTAGAGTAGGTCGTAGTATTCGTTCCAATTCCTGAACCATTCAGCGTCCAAGTATAAGTAAATGGACCCGTACCCGATGCACCTGTGGTGTAACTGATATTCTGACCTTCACATTTCACATCTGTATTAGCTAATGGAGCGGTAATAGCAAGTGGTGTGCTCACTTTTACCACTGCTCCGATAGATGTATCATTCGTACAACCATTGAAGGCTACAGCAATAACATCATAGGTAGCTGAATCGGAATAAGCTACAGAAGGGATAGTAAAAGAATTTCCTGTTTGTCCTACTATATTCACTCCGTTCTTTCTCCACTGATAAGATTGTTGTGCACTGGCCGCTACTGTCAAGGTCAATGTATTTGCCAAACAAACAGCTGTGCTTTGTGGTTCTGTAGAAATAACGGCTGCCGTCGTAGGATCTACCTTAGCGTTGTTACTTGTCACACTAGGACATGGACTATTACCAGTCATTACTACAGTATACGTACCAGTGTCTGCCATAACAAATGACGTTCGAGACATGGTAGCCGTCGTCTGACCTATTGGATTTCCATTCAATCTCCATGAATATCCCGTCACATTCTGTGCTGCTATATTCATACTGAAATTGGCATTGAGACAGCCATAAGAGAATACTGGTGGTTGCGTTGTAACCACAATTTTTCTAACCACAGCACCTAGAACACCTGGGAATGGTGTCGTATCTGCTTTACATATTGTGGCACCAGCATTAGCTGATAGAGCTATTAATCTATATCTGCCGCTGTCTGCCATAGTAGCTGGAAGTCCTCCTTTGGTATAGGTTTGTACATTGCCGTTTGGAGATATCGCTACCCCATTTCGCAACCACTGATAGCTCGCTGCATTGCTGGCTGCACCAGTGATACTGATAGACTGGTCTTCACAAACCTGGAAGGCTGTAGGTGGAGTCGTAATAGCCGCAAGGGTAGTCACTGCAAGCGTATTATTTGTACTCGTTACTGTCGGACATGGAGAATTTCCTGTCATCAATACAGAATAAACACCTGCATCTGCTGGCTGTGTGCTCGTTATACTATAGTTCGCTGTCGTACCGCCTGTACCTATAGATACATTGCTCGCACCTTTTCTCCACTGATAGCCTGTTACATTCTGAGCTAAAATACTCGTATTAAAGGCTGAATTTTGACAGACAAACGTATTAGCCAAAGGCTGCGTGGTGATTTGGATTTTTCTCACTACAGCACCTAATACTGCTGCAGACGTATCTGCTTTACAGGTCGTCGCTCCAGCAGGATTGGATAAAGCTACCAATCTATACATTCCACTATCTGCCATGGTAGCTGGGCTACCTCCTTTGGTATAGGTTTGCACATTTCCGTTTGGAGATATAGCTACTCCATTTCTCAACCACTGATAGCTCGCTGCATTGCTGGCTGCACCAGTGATACTGATAGACTGGTCTTCACAGACTTGGAAGGCTGTAGGAGGAGTCGTAATAGCCGCAAGAGTGGTTACGACCAAGGTATCATTCGTAGAATTGACATCTGGACATGGTGCTAGACCTTTGACCAATACTCTATAAACACCAGCATCACTTGGCTGGGTGCTCGTAATCGCATTGAAGGCAGCATTGGTCGCTGCAAAAATAGTCACAGCATCTTTTTCCCACTGATATCCACTGGTATTGCTTGCTGTCACACTTGCATTAAATGGCGAGTTTTGACAGACAAAAGTTTTGGCCAAGGGCTGGGTCGCAATAGAAACTGGTAAATTGATTTTTATCACTCCTGTATTCACTGAGGTCGTATCATTCGTACAACCCGGAGGTGAGTAGACTACTAATCGATATTCACCTGAATCCGTTAGTGCAGTCGCTTTGACTTTGAGTGAATCAGTAATTGCGCCTCCGATTGGCAAACCATTCTTTAACCATTGGAAGCTTAATGCTCCCGTATGGGTAGCTTTCAATGTCACTGAATCTCCTATACAAAGTGTCGTCAAACTTGCTGGATCAGCTGCAATAAGGGCTGGAGGTAAAACTCTCACTCTAACGGTATCGCTATTTTTTGTAGGACATGGTGTCTGAGGTATATAAGTGATAAAATATCTGCCTGAATCTGCATAAGCAGAACTTGATATACATAATGTGTTATTTGTACCGGTATTCGCACCTGTAAGTTGTGTCCAAACTCGAGAACTATCATTCATAGCCGCAGCACTCAAACAGAATGATGAACCCACACAAACGGTGTTATCATTTGGTTGAGTCGTGATCGTAATTGGCAGTCTTACCTTAACGGTAGAAGTAATGGACGACTTAGGACCACAAGGAGCTCCGGTCGATATCTCTACTTCATAGCCACCAGAATCAGCTTGCACACAGTTTGGTATGATCAACATATTCGTGCCTGCACTCGCATTTAATGCGGTACTGATATTCAAACCATTCTTTTTCCACTGATAAGTCATCGGTGAACTAGAACTAGCTGCCACAGATAGTTTCAATGTATCGCCAGCACAGAATGCTATGAAAGCTGGTGGTTGGGTATTGATTGTTACTGTATCTTTTACGTTTAAGACTATACTATCATTTATAGCACAACTATTCGGGTGAGTAGCCGTCATGAAATATTTTATCGTGTCATTGTGTGCGGACCATACGGTATCTCTGGCACCAGAAGTATAAGCAGAACTCGCCACAGCATTGGTGAATAGACCTGTCGTTGGTGACCAAGTGATAGGGTATTTGACAAACTGGAAGAAAGTTGGATTAACTCGCATCGTCTGATTAAATGAAGCTGAATTATTTACACAAAGACCTGTATTATTATCTTGTCTAGTTCCAAAAACCATTGGGTTAGTTTGGGCTGTGGCTTCAAAACCTATAAAACCAGAAAAGGCCGTATTGTCTTGGCAAATTTCAACCAATACATTGCTCGTTCCATCCCATATAAAGGCATTAGAAAATGGGAATCGAACAGTCGATCCATTTGGAGGATTTGGAAAAGCTGCATTGGAATAACAATTCGTAAAGGTTACATTATTGATATAGCCAGATAAACTGGTAGCACTTGTGTGCGCCATTTTATAAGACATATTAATAGTTGGCAAGGTTGCAGTATTCGATGAATTTGAAGTCACTAAGTAGTGTACACTATCTATTTTACCTGCTTTAAATCCTGCTGCAGTCAATTCCGAGGCCAAATACAAATGTTGAGTTCTTTGATCGTGCCACCGGGAGTTAAACACTACGGTAGCATCTAATGTAGAACCCGTCGTACCCGTGCCTATTTTAGCACCATTAACTATATTAGAACTCAAAGCCTCAATAGATTGAATAGAACCATTACAAATGTCCACACTAGCAGTTGTAGGATTTTTTAAGATTGGTAACGGGATATTCTTGACTTTTAAGGTAAAAGTATCTCTATTGACACACTGTTGTCCTGCAGTTTGAGTGGCAATTATTATATAGGTATAATTTCCAGGATTTGGTTCACTAAACACATAACCAGTCGCGATAGTACCAGAAATATTGGTGGATGGAGACCATGTATAGGTGTTGTAAATACTAGCAGGAGATGGGGACGTAATACCAAATGGGGTCGTACTTGCTCCTGAGCAAACTGAATCGGATTTTCTAGAAAGGGTCAAAGTTGGCGGGTTGTTAAAACGAACTGAATCAACCACAGGTCCTCCCCAGCAGCCTTGTTCAGATCTTAAATTGAACAAATAGAAATGTTGGAAATTAGTGACCCCAAAGTTATTAATACCTGCTGTAATACTAAATGAACTAGACGTAGATGCCTGTGGATATGGACTAGGGAAAACAAAATCCCTATGGACGAAATTAGCCCCTGTCACGTTGGTCACTACTATATCATAGCCTGTACCCGGAGGTATCAAAAAGCCTAATGGAATAGTTACTGGCGTGGCAGTAGCCGCTGTTGTAGCTGCTGTACCACCTGTATTATAACTAAATGGTATATTAGTTAACATTTCCAGAGTTGTACCAAAATTATCTCTTAACTCTACAGTCATAGTTCCAGTAGAATTCGGTGGTCCGAATGGTAAGATATCGGCACTATTAATAATTAATCTTTGATTTACGTTCATGCGCAATCCTTGTGGCACAGTGCTATTGGCAACAGTTACAGTACCAAGTGTACCTGCACTATCTAGTACAGAAGTAAACTGACGCACATAAAACTTCGTATTCGCACTCACTGGTGGGGTCGTAAAGGTAGTACCCTCTGCTAGAGGAGCAAAAGACGTAGGTGAAGCATACCATCTCAAAATGTCCGTAGCAGGAGAAGCTGTAGCTCTCAAGATACCAGGCTGCACACCGCAAACGGTATCATCTATTATAGCAATAGGAGTAGGATTGTTGAAACTTATCACCTGCGTAGAGGAATCTTTAGCACCGAAAGGATCCGTCACTACTACACGGACAGATCGAGCACCTGTAGCACCTGTAGGATTGAATAGAATCGTATCATTATTCAATGAACCAACTGCAGTAAATGTGCCGCCAGTGCCTCCTACAACAAACCAATTGTATGAGTATGGGGTGCAGGCTCCAGACGTATTAGTCGATAATCTCAACTGATCACCAAAACAAGCACTAGTAGGCCCTGCTATGGACGTTGTAGCTATGGCCGGTACATTATTTCGAATGGTATCTTTGATAGAATCAATACAAACCCCATTGGTTAGTCGTAAATTATATATTGTAGTAGCAGCTGGTAAAGCATGAATCAAAGGATTGGCAGTACCTATAACTGTACCAGGCCCTGTAAAATTATTTGTCCATGAAAAGGTAGTACCCGTTGGTACAGCCTTAATATTAATAACATAATCTTCCGTTTCACCCCAGTTATTAGCCACATTATGACAAGAACTAAATGCAGTCGCTGCTAGCTCTCTCACAGATATTCTCATGACCGTTTTACCTAAAGTTGCATTTGCTGGTACTGTAATATTAATAGATTGATTAATGTTCGCGTTATTTATATTATTCCAAACTAAAATTTCTTCTCCTGAATCCCCAAAATCTCCATCACGATTCCAATCAAAATAAACTTCTGCGGAATTAGTAAAAGCTCCTCCACAAGAGACCATATTAAGATTGAAAGGATAAGTATTGCCGGCAATTACATCAGGAATTGGAACGGTAGAAGCTGTAAAATCAGAATAAAAATCTGCCGTACCCGTAGCTGTTCCTTGGCTTCCTACCAATGTCGAAGGACAACCTGTATTATTCTGAATCACCCCAAAAGAAACGCTATCAATATCTTCGTCACTGGTAGATGTAGCAGCCGAAGCACAATAACCTGTAGGCAATACCGAGGATGGATTCGACATAACAAATAAATGATTCACATTATTGCCTATACACACAGGATTGGGTGCGGCGACCAATTCTTTGGTAGCCCCTGCAAATGGATTGGTTTGTACACTAAATTTTATCGTATCTACCGCACTGCATCCCGATCCCGTATCGATGGCATTGACATACAATTGGTAATTCCCTCCAATCACTGGAGTAAAGCTATGATTTCCATTCGTGGTTTTTATAGGAGAACCTATTCCTGAGTTTGGATCATTCGACGTCCAGGTAAAGGTATCAAAGGATTTAGTTATCGCTGGTGATTGAACATTGATTGCAGTCAGATTGACTGGAGTCCCAGTACAAACCCTTATAGTATCTCTCACGCCATTGGCTCTACCGAGGATAGAGTCCGAAGTATTCACCGTCAAGGTAATCGGTACTCTAGGACTCCAACAGCCTGCTGGACTCTGAACAGAGACAAACATAGTAGTAGTAGAGGCCACCGTGCTTGTAAAGACTGTATCCGAACTAGATTGTAGAGGTACTGTACTCAAAGCAGATGAATACCAAGCAATAGTAGGTAGCGTATAACCATTAGAATCTCTCACTTTAAAAGTGATAGGTGGCACACCTGCTCCACATTGGAAGGTATTGAATACTCGAAGACGCTTAGGTAGAGGATTTGCATTTACTGTATCAAACACTATAACAGGGCAACCGAAATAATTTATAGAATCTCTATATATGGTAGGAGAATCGAGTGGCGCATGTTTGAATGGGTTCGTCGTACCTAATATTGTAGTGCCTGTTTTATTTGATGTCCATGTATTTGTAGATCCCAACAATGTAGGAATAAGATTCACTTCATAATCTTCCGTTTCTCCCCATCCTGCTGTGTTACAAGGACCTATTGCTGTAGCAGCTGTGCTCTCTCTATTTGAAATTCGCATTCGTGTACTACCTCCTGAAATATTTGTAGGTACAGTAATATTAATAGTGGCAATGGCGCTTACTATAGTTCCATCTACACCATCTGCTATAATAAATTTTTCATTTGCATCGTCAAAATCGCCATCTCTATTCCAGTCAAAAAAGACTACCGAAGAATGAGTCCAGCCTCCACCTCCACCACATTGATTAATGCGAACTGATAATGGATAAGTAGAGCCAGCTATCAAATTCGGAATAGGAACGCCAGAAGTCACAAAATTGGAATAAGTATTCGCAGTACCAGTAGCAGTGCCTTGTGAGCCTGTCAAACTAGCACAAGCAGAAGTATTATTAATTGAATTGAAAAATACAGAATCTATATCCTCATCCCCACTTTGACCGGCATTACTAGCGCAATAACCTGTAGGTATAGAACCTGTAGCATTAATGACTACCAAATGGCTTATCGAATCTCCAATACAAGATGTCAATGGATTTGGAGTCAACAATGAAGCCATACTAGGTGTCCCTGTTATTATATATTTTCGAGTACCGACAGCTCCTAACAATCCAGCCTTGACAGGAAGATTCACAGAGTCTGGACAAGTCGAGGTAGGATTGAATATTGCTGAATTAACAGTAACATTCGGAGGAGAAACCACATCTTGTGCTATAGCAAAATACTGAATCGTATCACCAACCGCTACGCCTCCTGAAAATTTGGAGTAATCAATAGTGAAAGTAAATGGAGATGAAGCATTCGTAGCTTCCACCCATTTCCAACCTGGAGCTGATGTATTATTAGCTCTCACAAAGCTATCTGGCTCTGTAGTTTTTCTATAAAAAATACGAGGTCTACGACCACTAGAAATAGCTACACCAGATATATCAGTTATATCTATAGAGACGCTAGGCTGAATAGTACACAGCATATCTGGGATCGGTATAACTGTGATTGCAGGCCCCGATAAATCCACAGCTGTACCTGAAAATTCAAGCGCACCCATATCGGGAGTAGCTCCTCTGGAAGCATTGATGTGGTCGAAATTTATATTTGGAGTAGTAATAGCTATGGCACTATTCTGAGCTAAAGATGGAGAACTAGGGACAAATGCACCAGTAGGAGAGGTCGCGGTCAAATTGTTTTCTGTAAAACAATTGACACAACTTTTCCATTGTTTAAATAGTCCACAACTTGTATTAAAGCCAGCATCTAAGACTATATTATTTGTGACATCGTTCGCAACACCTGAGGCGGCATAACCATTTCTTAAAGAAGTAGTATTAGCAAAACCAGCTGGATTGACATCCCCCTCTACATATAAGAAGTTCCAAGTATTACTATTTGCATGTAATACATTACTCGCCAATGTGATATTGCTAGGAGCAGTATTGACACTACCTGTAACTCCTACTCTTCGTATAGCAGAGAAACTACCCGTACCATTAGGTGTACCTTTTACTGCGATATAGTTATTTCTAATATTGTATGCATCAGAAGCAGATACTAGGTTGATTCCACTACCTCCAAAATTAGTACCAATTGAAGTAAGATTATTTCCCGAAGTATCGAGCTTAACAGTATTATAATATATATTTGCATTTACTCCAGTTGCTGAAATGTCTAATCCTCTTACTGCATTAGAATTTCCAGATAGCGGAGCCGTAATATTTGAAACAAAATTGTTATAAATATTTGCTGGTCCAGCACTTATACTATTAACTTTTATGCCTGCACAAGTGGCAGTAGTGCTAATTGAGAAAAGGTTAACATTCCTAACCCGATTATTAAAAATAATCGGAGTACTTGTTTCACTTACTATTCCTGCTGTAGTAGTGCTTCCAGAAATGATATTTGAAAACTCATTGTATGAAATAGTTCTAGTACCGGAAGTTGTATTGACATAAATTCCACTGGTTCGAGTAGAAGTTCCCGTACCTAAATGTAAAACAGAGTCAATATTATTAAAATTGTAATTCTCGTTTGAAGGAACCCCAAAATTATAAAGACCATATAATGCCCCAGTGCCTGATACTTTTGATATTCTTATGTTTCTTACTTGATTACTATCAACTACGATAGTACCAGTAGATGTTTGTATTCCATACATTGTAGAGGCAGTACCAGTACCCGATATATTTAAATCCCTTACTAGGTTATTTTTAACTGTTTGGTTAGTTCCACTAGAACAGAATATTCCTATGGTAGTCCCCCCTGTAGTTCCTGTTCTATTAATCCCTAAAACTTGATTATTCTGAATGAAAACTCTAGTAGCTGCTCCTGAATTTCTAATTCCATTGACTGCTCCAGAGCCCGTAAGAACCGCAGTACAATAATTAAATGGATTTATAATATTATTGGTTATCCAAACAGTATCCGCTGAAGACGAATGCCAAATACCATCGCAAATACCAGTAGTAGCAGTTAGATACTCCATATTAATAGTATTATTGGTAATATTAATTCTATTACCAGCGGCAGTACCTCCGAATACACTTTCAATACCAGTCACCTGAAAGGTAGTACCACCACCTTTAATTGTTATAACATTATTCGTACAAGACAAACTAGCAGAAGTAGATGAGCTATTAAAAAACAGACCCCTTAAAATATTGATATGATTTACGCCCGATCCATTATTATTATTGATGATATTATGCGTGACCTTCATACTCCATTGATGGTTAGCAAAAATACCTGAAGAAGGATTGGCTGCAGCAGCACCTCCACCGAAATTTAAAATGGAGTTACCCGCAGTAGAACTACCTCCGACCTCATTGCCTAAGTCTCCTAGGAATGTGGCAGGATTGGGATTAGGCCCTACACCTGTCGTAGCTCCAAAGGCCACAAAAACAATACCCGCATTGCAATTCTGAATCGTATTGCTTTGAAATTTATTAAAAGAATTCGATCCTGAAGCAGCAGTAACCGTAACAGTTCCTATAGCATTATGCAATGTATTTAGCACGACTATACCGCAAGAACCCGTATGGCCCACTCCACTCCAGTTCGTGTTATTCAATCTGTTTAGAGTAATAGAGCAATTTTTTACTGTATTAAATTGACAACCATCTGTTGCGGATTGCTTCGCAAATGCAATTGCAAACTTCATTTGCGTAGTAGTAGTCGTATTCGCAGCATTTTCTTCAAAATCTACGCTATCTAGTGTCATATAATCCGTTCCAGCAAATACCAACATACCATCACCCGTTATCTGCGGAGTAGCGTTGGTGCCTGTATAACCTATTATCTTGGGTTTAGCTCCAGCTCCAGATTTTTTTATGGTAATCGTATTCGTTGAAGTACCAGTAGCCGTCATCGTAATTTTACCCGCTAAGGTCTCCGTCTGAGCAGCGGTTAGATTCATCACTACAGGGCCTGTAATCGTCAATCCGTTGACAGCCGTCACTGCTGCACCGAAGGTAGCGAATGGAGAACCTGAAATCGGAGTACCCGACATGGTAACCGCAGTAGATATCTGACTGAATAAACTA
Source organism: Sphingobacteriales bacterium (assembly GCA_021297855.1). Lineage (GTDB taxonomy): Bacteria > Bacteroidota > Bacteroidia > Chitinophagales > JADJOU01 > CHPMRC01. The sequence goes on from JAJTHM010000114.1 coordinate 9,875, forward strand.
TTCGCAAAACTAACCGTACATAGTAAACTAATTATGACTGCTCTTAAATAGCTAAGATTTTTGTTTTTCTTCTCAAGGAAAGAAGTAAGTAAATTTTTAAACATATAACTTAAATTTAATTTCAAAATTTTATATTTTTTATAGGGGGCTCAAAGTTAGTGAAAATTAACCATAATTGTGACAAAATTATACAGATTTGTTTCAAAAGAATGAGGATGAAGTTAAAATTCTTACTTCAAAGAACGTGCCAAATAGTTTTATAATCTTATCTTAGTGGTATTAAACAAAAAATAGAATATATTATTCAAAACAAACTTAATAAATCATTAATTTTGAGCACAATGCATTGGAAAGAAGACTATTTACAATTTATATGGAAGTATCAGCTGTTTGATACAAAAAAACTAAAGACTACTCGTGGTGAAGGGGTTGTTGTATTCAAAACAGGACTACAAAACAGCGGACAAGGACCCGATTTCAAGCACGCATCTGTCCAAATAGGTCAAGAGATTTTCCATGGTCACATAGAAATTCATATGGACAATAAAGAGTGGTATCTGCACAGGCATGAGTCTGATCCTCATTATGACAATGTCATATTGCATGTGGTTTTTAATACAACGGCTGAGGCCTATACGCTCGCTTCCCATAATCAGGCTATACCGATTCTCTGTTTAGAAAACCATATTCATAAACACACGCTAGAGCACTTAGACGCCTTGATGAGCGCGAAAAAAGATATCCCTTGCCAAGGTTTTTACCGACTGCCTCCCATTATCAAAATAGAGCAATTCAAGTCTCGACTCATGGTAGAGCGAATACTCAAGAAATCAAATTTCCTTCAGGATATCATTCGAACGAATCTCTATCATTATGAAAATTCCTTTTACCAAGCTATGCTTTTTGGTTTTGGAATCAAAGAAAATAGCGAATGTTTCCTCGCACTGGCAAAATCTATACCTCAGAATCTGCTCGCCAAATACATAAATCAACCGCTAAAGCTAGAGTCACTTTTTTTAGGGCAAGCCAATTTGATCGTAGAGATAGATGAATATTCAAAACAACTAATGTCGGAATACATCTATCTCAAAAATTTACACAAGCTAGAACCCGTTTTATATAAGGTTAAACGGTCGGGCATGCTCCCCGCATCCTTTCCCACCTTGCGACTAGCCCAGTTTGCAGGATTTATTCAAAACAAATCCCACCTGTACTCCAAGCTCACCCAATTTACAGATTTGAAAGCGCTATATCCCTATTTCGATATCGAAGTCTCCGATTACTGGACACGACACTATGATTTTGGAAAAAAAGAAACCAGAGTGCAAACAAGAAAGATTACGAAGGCATTTGTTGACAAACTCATTATAAATATTCTACTGCCCTTTCGACTCCTGAGAGAAATAGAAGAGAACAAATCGACGGAAACCACAATGAACTTATATACCCAATTGAAATCGGAAACGAATTTTAAAACCAAAGCGATGCAAGATCAGTTTTCATTTAAGAACACAACAGCTTTTGACTCTCAGTGCTTGATAGAGTGGTATTCGAGCTATTGCACCAAAAAGCGCTGTTTAGAATGCCCCATTGGATATGAAACTTTAAGATAATTTGAAAATGAGAGACCGAGACTATTAAATTTTTCAACTTTTGACTTTTCACTGACTACCGATCATTAACTACTTGCTACCTACAACTTTCCCCTAAATACAAAAATCGTTGTTACTGAAATATAAATGTTGATTATTTGTTAATTTCCATATATTTGCACTTGTACACAATAAATCCACATAATAATGACTTATCATAAGCAGCACGTAGAAGAGGTTTTGGATATCATTTTTCAATGGGACAAGGCATTGAGAACATTGGAGAGAAAATTCAATAAGGATTTTGATTTGACCCTAAACCAATGCCGGGTTATATTATATATTTATGATAAAAACTATGTGGAACTATCTCAGATACATCGCTATCTGAATGTAGATAAAAGTACCACAACGAGAATGATTCGACCCCTTTTAGTCAATGGATTTATAGATAAGTTTTATCAGTTTGGCGATAAGCGAAAAATGTATTTGCGTATATCTGAAAATGGTATGGAGCACGTGGAGCAAATCAAGAATGAATTTGATCAAATGGCTTACACATCGCTATTAAAAGTGCCAGCTGGAAAACGAGATTTCACCTTTCAAACAGTGAGGGATTTTTTAAAGATAATCTAGTTAGTTACTAGTTGCAATTTACTAGCTACTAATAACTAAGTTCCGTATTCAAATTTCAACTGTTCTATTAAGCTCTCTGGGAGTTTTGGGAGATCGGTCTTGGGTACCATCAACGTTGTTATGGTCTGAATATCTCCGAAAATAGAATGCTTTAATGCGGTTTCAAGTAAATAATTTACTCCAACACTGCCTCCAGTGCCCACTTTCATACCGATGACACGTTTGACCATCTGCGAATGTCTAAATCGCCAAAGCGTCAAAAATTCGTCTAGCTCAGAAATTTTTTCCAAAATTTGATATGGCATTTGAAGGATAGGATAATCTCTGTAAAGCGAAATAAATAAAGCAGCGACCATAGATTTGTATGACAATTTCACTTCCCCTTTTTTATAGCGCTCTTCATAGTTTTTTTCATCAAATATATTCTTATAAAAAGTATCCGCATCGCCTAGCATGCGGAGCCTTACCTCCTTGTGTGCCTCATTAAGAAAAGTCGTTTCTTGAATATTTTTCTTTTCATCATTTATCATTTCTTCCAATGACTTTTTATATTCCGAGATGAAATCAAAATCTCCAAACTGAATAAAGGGCGTACGAGACAGCCACTTATCTATTAACTGTAGTAAGGAATCAGAATTTTCCAATTTCTCTAACTCTGCTTTCTGCTCTTCATCGAAAAAAGTAGTATAATGATGGCCTCCATAGGTAATTCTATTTTCATTTTTCAAACCTAGCATGACTTCGGTGATACGAAACTGGTAACTCTGAAAGCCCGATGCTGGCGAGAGATAATTTCTGAATTCTAGGAAATCCATGGGTGTCATGGTTTCCAGAACTTCAAGCTGCTTGACCATAAGCTTGATGATTTGATTGCATCTATTGAGAAGATGATTGGCCTTGGATATATTGACATCGCTGACTTCTTCGCGAAAAAAGCTGGCTATGTGTTTTATCTCATGGATCAGCTGCTTAAACCAAAGTTCATACGCTTGATGAGTAATAATGAAAAGCATTTCATCGTGCGCTTCTTCTCCAAATTCAATGGATCTAGGATTCTGACTATCTAGGATTTTATCTAATTCTAAATATTTGGCATAGTGAATGGCAGCGTATTTATTGCTCATAAGTTAAATTTGATGTGATGATTGGATGATATGATGATGTGATGATGTGGTAATTTGTCCCGATAGCTATCGGGATTGAAAATGAGTTTTTTATATGACGATGTGATGATACGGCGATGTGATAATTTGAAAAATCAATGTGTTGAATTCATAATACTACATCGTGGTTATAAAAATATAAACGTCTAACATCTAACTTCTAATATCTAACTTCACATATCTATCCCTTCGCAAACAAAGACTGAATAAATGCTTTCTTATTGAATAATTGCAATTGTTCTATTTTTTCTCCTACACCGATATATTTAATAGGTACTTGGAATTGATCTGAAATGGAAATAGCAATACCACCTTTGGCTGTTCCATCTATTTTAGTGAGTGCGATGGCATTCACTTGTGTGGCTGCGGTAAACTCCTTTGCTTGATTCAAGGCATTTTGACCTGTGCTGGCATCCAATACCAGCAATACTTCATGTGGGGCATTAGGAATCACTTTTGACATGGTGGTTTTTATTTTGGTGAGTTCCTGCATCAAACCTTGCTTTGTATGTAAACGACCTGCAGTGTCAAATAGGACAATATCAGATCCTCTGGCTTTAGCACTTTGCATTGTATCAAAGGCAACCGAACTCGGATCGGCATCTTGCCCTTTATCTACGATAGGTACACCGCTGCGTTCGGCCCATATCTTGAGTTGATTGACCGCTGCTGCTCGAAAGGTATCTCCAGCTCCTAGCAATACACTTTTACCTGCCTGTTTGTATTGGTGGGCTAACTTGCCTATGGTGGTGGTTTTACCCACTCCATTGACACCGACAACCATAATCACATAGGGCTTTTCATTAGAATTCGGAACAAAATTTTGAATATCTTCCGTATTGTTTTCATACATCAACCGAGCAATTTCGTCTTCCAACACTTTGTATAATTCCTCTTCCCCGAAGTATTTTTCTTCTTTAATTCGTGCCTCAAGTCTGTCTATGATTTTCACGGTCGTCTGCAGACTGACATCGCTTGAAATCAAGGCCTCTTCGATATCATCTAATACACTGAAATCAATGGATGACTTGCCAGCGATAGCCTTGGTTATTTTGGAAAAAAACGACTTTTTCGTTTGGTCTAAACCTTGATCTAAATCTTCTTTTTTATCCTTTTTGAAATAGTCTAAAAATGCCACGTTTTTTCAAGTTGAAAGTTACAAGTATAAAGTTAAAAGTTGGGCGAAGATAATGGAATTTCTTCTCTTGGTTAAAGTCTTTTAAAATTTGTAATCAATGTCGTTTAGTTAAGCTAATTTACAGTTTTTTATAATTCATGGAGTAGTTTTTTCTAGGTCGTTTTTTTCGTTCAAAACTCCTACCTTTTCTTACAATTTCCCTTGTTCGAAATACTATATCGTCAAATACTTTCA
>JAJTHM010000063.1 GCA_021297855.1 Sphingobacteriales bacterium
GAAAATTTGATTTAGAATCGGCTGTCCGAGAGATTTTGTATTTTTGTCCATGATAACTTTTGTGGTGCAAAAACAAAGTTATCAAAAAAAGGATAGCTGTAATGGCTATCCTTTGATTATTTTTGTCGGACAATAGTGATTGATAATATATACGGGGGAAAATTTTATTTGCTTTTTTGAAGGTGGAAATGGGATTTATATTCAAAAAAACAAAATATTTAAGGATGAATTAGAAGACACGATTGAAACTTTTTCTACAAGCGATAATATCCTTAGACCAATAATTAAATTAATTGAAGAATTAAAAAAGAATTACAATGCTTGGAATTATTTCCTCAAACTTCCTAACAAAATCAATAAAAACGATTGATAAATAAAGGCTTTTGATAACTGGCTGTCTTCTAAAAGAGCGGGTGACTGCGTTAAAATAAATTGCATATGGGTATCGAAAGTTTATATATTTGTGGAGGTGCAGTTTGGTTAAACCACTCCTTTAGAAGGCTGTTGGGCGATAAGAGAAATTTTAACGAAATGAAAATGAGACTAATTTTTTCACTTTTATTAATATCAATTTTATCTTGTCAACAAAAAAGGAATCTAGATTTATTGCAAAATCCTATCTATTTTGATCTAGGTAAAACAAGTGAAATAGTTAAATCAACTCAAATTAAACCTGAAGAGTATTTTGTTGATAGCACAACTTTTGGAAGAAAAGCTTTTAGCAAAATTGAAATATTTAAATATCGAGTAAGTACTAGTGATGATGATAGTGTGTATGGATTAATTAGATTTTATAGTTTAAGGAATAAAATATGGACCTTAAAAAACGAGTTTCAATATCAAAAAGATGGATTAACTGAATTAGATATTGAAATTTCTGACTATAACAATGATAAATACAAAGATATTACATTTGCTTCAGCCATTGCTGCAAGAGGTGCAAACGAAGTAAGGCAACTTATAATATACGATAAGAAAAAAGATGAAATAGTCTTTATTAAAAACTCTGCATATTATCCAAACCTTAAGTATAATTCAACTCTAAACTGCCTTGATGCAATGTTATTTTATGGTGGAGTTTCAACAGTTTTCTTAGAGATAAGTGGAGATAGTCTTCTGAAATTTGCAAGCGTTGATGTTGCAGATGGTTTATCAGTTAGTGAGTACGACAAAAATGGAAATGAGAAATTAATATATGAAGATTCGATATATAAAGGAGAGTTCCCAAGATTTAAAAACTTCAAGCCAATAATTGAATATGGGCAGGAAGAATATAAACTACAGCTATAGACAGAAAAAAGCCAGCCGCACATTTTAACACATTTGGTTTTGTCCTGACACAGCGAAGCCCATGTCTCGCAGAACCAAATGAGCTTTAATTTTGCCACCGCACGACAACGATATTATTGACAAAATGATTTTAAACATAACGACCACTCATAAACCAGCGACCGATTTAGGTTATTTGCTAAATAAGCATCCCGACAAATTTCAAACTTTGGAATTATCAGTTGGCAAAGCTCATGTGTTCTATCCTGAAAAAAGTGAAGAGAAAACAACTGTAAGCGTTTTGCTTGACATTGACCCAATAGATATGGTTCGTGGAGCAAGAAATTTGGGTGGTGACGGCTTTGCTCTTGGACACTATGTAAACGACCGACCTTATGTTGCTTCCTCATTTATGAGTGTGGCTTTATCAAAAGCGTTTTCATCTGCAATGAATGGAAAGTGTAAAGACAAACCCGAATTGGTTGATGTGAAACTTCCATTTGAAGTAACCATTGCTGTTATTCCCGCACCAAAAGGCGGAGATGTTTTAATTAGAAAATTCTTTGAACCGCTTGGCTACCAAGTTGAATTAATAAGACATCAATTAGATTCTAAATTTCCTGAATGGGGCGATAGTAAATATTTCACTTTAAAGTTAAACCATACAATAACCACAAAGGAATTGTTATCTCATCTTTATGTTCTAATTCCAACCTTGGACAATGACAAACATTATTTTGTAAGTGAAAATGAAATTGAAAAACTTTTGCAAAAAGGTGAAGGCTGGCTAAAAGAGCATCCTGAGAAAGAACAAATCATTAGGCGTTACCTTTTCAATTTAAATTCCTTATCGAGACAAGCACTTGAAAGATTAAGCGAAGGCGAAGAAATTGGAGACTTAAACGATGAATTAGTTGAAAAAACAGAAAAGCAAAAACGAAAAGAAACATTACACGATAAACGAATAAAACTTGTCGCAGAGAAAATAGCCGAATCAGGAGCAGAACGTATTTTGGATTTAGGTTGTGGAGAAGGAAAATTAATCAGACAATTAATAAAACAAAAACAATTTTCTGAAATTGTTGGAATGGACGTTTCTTACAATGAATTAATTAAAGCAAAAGAAAGATTACATTTTGAAGAAATGTCTCCGAAACAAAAAGAAAGAATTAATTTGTTTCAAGGCTCATTAACATACAAGGACCAACGTTTAGAAGAATTTGATGCAGCGGCAGTAGTTGAAGTGATTGAACATTTAGACTTGAATCGTCTTAAAGCATTTGAACGAGTTTTATTTGAATTCGCTAAACCTAAAACGGTTGTTTTAACGACACCAAACCAAGAATTCAATGTTATGTGGGATAAATTGGATGCAGATGAAATGCGACACGATGACCACCGCTTTGAATGGACAAGAAAAGAGTTTATGGAATGGTCAAATAAAATTGGAGAAAAATATAATTACAAAGTGGAGCTTTTCCCTATCGGTGACGAAGTTGAAAACATAGGAGCTCCTTCACAAATGGCAGTTTTTAAATTAATGTAGTATGAGTGAAATAATTATTTATCAATCCGAAGATAATCAAACGCAAGTTGAAGTGCAGTTTGAAGGGGAAACATTTTGGTTAACACAAGAACAAATTTCAGAGCTATTTGAAAGAGACAGGACCGTTATTACTAAGCATTTGAGAAATATATTTAAAGAAAATGAATTAGAAGAATTAGTGGTAAGTGCAAATTTTGCACATACCACTAAGCATGGCGCCATTGAAGGCAAAACACAGGAAAAATCTGTAAAGTATTACAACCTTGACGCTATTTTGTCCGTTGGTTACCGCGTAAATTCCAAACGAGGTACCCAGTTTCGTCAATGGGCCACTAAAAGACTAAATGAATACTTAACAAAAGGCTACTCAATCAATAAAAAACGGCTGGAAGAATTAGGGCAAATTGTAAATCTCATACAAAGCTCTTCAAAAAATGAGGCCATTCATTTGCAAGAAGCCAAAGGCTTGTTGCAAATTATTACCAACTATACACAAAGTTTTGTTTTACTAAACCAATTCGATAGCAATAGCTTAACTACCGACCTTTTGGATAAAACAGTAACTTATGAAATATCTTACAAAGAAGCCAAATTGGCAATTACTGAACTAAAAGCCCATCTTGAAACCAAAAAAGAAGCTACTGATTTATTTGGCAACGAAAAAGATGAAAGTTTTGAAGGTATTTTAGGAAACATTGTACAAACTTTTGGTGGGCAATATCTATATCCAAGCATAGAGGAACAGGCGGCACATTTGCTTTATTTTGTAATAAAAAATCACCCGTTTTCTGATGGCAATAAGCGCATTGGCGCATTTTTGTTTGTTTGGTTTTTAGAAAAAAACAAACACCGATTTAAGAAAAATGGCGAAGTGAAAATAAATGATAATGGATTAGTAGTACTTGCTTTATTGGTGGCGCAAAGCGATCCTGCAGAAAAAGAATTAATGATAAAACTGGTTATAAACTTAATAAACAATGCAAATTAAAGTACCCGAATTATCGCTTGTTGTTTTAATTGGTGTTTCGGGTTCTGGAAAGAGCAGTTTCGCCAAAAAACATTTTAAACGAACAGAAATTTTATCTTCTGACGAATGCCGTGCATTGGTTTCAGAAGATGAAAACAGTCAGTCAGCAACAAATGACGCTTTTGATGTTTTGTATTATATAGCAGGCAAAAGATTAAAAAGTGGCTTGCTAACAGTTATTGATGCCACAAATGTCCAAAAGGAATCTCGAAAAGGACTTATTGAATTGGGAAGAACATATCATTGTTTGCCTATTGCTATTGTTCTTGATTTACCTGAAAAAGTTTGTGAAGAAAGAAATCAAAACAGACCAGACAGAAATTTCGGTGGACATGTAATTCGTCAGCAAAATCAGCAATTAAAGAAATCTATCAGGGGATTAAAGGACGAAGGTTTCAGACAAATTTATATTCTGAAATCACTTGAAGAAGTTGATGCTGTTCTCGAAATCAAAAGAGAGAAATTATACAACGATAAAAAAGATGAAACGGGACCATTCGACATCATTGGCGATGTTCACGGATGTTTTGACGAATTGCAAGAACTTCTTTTAAAATTGGGTTATTCAGTAAATAGGACTGAAGAAACTGAAAATAATTTTGGCTTTAGCGTTATTGCTCCCGAAAACAGAAAAGCAATTTTCGTTGGCGATTTAGTTGACCGTGGCCCCGATTCACCAAATGTTTTACGTTTGGTTATGAGCATGGTAAATTCAGGGGTTGCATATTGTGTTCCTGGTAATCATGACTTGAAATTGCAGAAATACTTAAATGGAAAGCAAGTTCAATTAAAGCATGGATTAGAAGTAACAGTTAAACAATTAGAAACAGAAACTGCACAATTCAAATCAACTGTTGAGAAATTTCTTTATGGATTAATCAGTCATTATGTATTTGACAATGGTAAATTGGTTGTGGCTCATGCCGGTCTGAAAGAAGAAATGCAAGGTCGTGGTTCAGGTGCAGTTCGTTCATTTTGCATGTACGGTGAAACAACAGGAGAAATTGATGAATTTGGTTTGCCTGTAAGACATAATTGGGCAAAGGAATATCGTGGAAAAGCAAAAGTTGTTTATGGACATACTCCAGTTCCCAAAGCAGAATGGTTAAATAAAACCATCGACATTGATACTGGCTGTGTGTTTGGCGGTAAGTTGACAGCTATACGCTATCCCGAAGAAGAATTAGTTTCTATAAAAGCCAAAATGGTTTATTCCGAACCGTTAAGACCAATCAACTTTAATGAAAATCAAAAGATACTTAGTTCACAACAAGAGTATGACGATTTATTAAATATTGAAGATGTTACAGGCAAACGCATTGTACAAACAAGATTAAGAAATAACATAACCATTCGGGAAGAAAACTCAATCGCTGCACTGGAAATAATGAGTCGATTTGCAATTAACCCGAAATGGTTGATTTATCTTCCTCCGACAATGTCGCCTTGTGCGACCAGTGATATTCCTGAGTATTTAGAACATCCAGCTCAAGCCTTGAATTACTACAAAAAAAGAGGCGTTGAAAAAGTGGTTTGCGAAGAAAAGCATATGGGTTCTAGGGCGGTATTGGTAATTTGTAAAGATGAAGAAACTGCGACAAAACGTTTTGGAGTTCAAAATGAAGGTATCGGAATTTGCTATACACGAACAGGAAGAAACTTTTTCAATGATGCTGAAATAGAAAAGGAATTTATCGGTCGTGTAAATCAATGTTTGACCAAAACAAATTTTTGGGAAAAATTCAATACTGACTGGGTTTGCTTAGATGCTGAATTAATGCCTTGGTCTGCAAAAGCACAAGCTTTGCTAAAAGACCAGTATGCAGCAGTCGGTGCAGCCGCTGGTGGTGCATTACCTGAAGTTGAAAAAGCATTACAATTAGCTTTTGACAGAGGAATTAAAGATGCTTTACCCTCATTGGAAAAATTTGCAGTAAAGAATAATGCAATTTCAAAATATGTAAAAGCATATCAAAATTATTGCTGGACAGTTGACTCTATTGACGATTATAAATTAGCTCCATTTCATATTTTGGCAACCGAAGGACAAGTTCACGTTGACAAAACAAATGAATGGCACATGGAAAACATAGCCGAAATCTGTGCGGGCGACACCAAACTATTTATGGCGACACCTTACAAAATTGTAAATCTTAACGACCAGACAAGTTATGACGAAGCTGTAAACTGGTGGATGGAATTGACAAAAAAAGGTGGAGAAGGAATGGTTGTAAAACCGTTCGACTTTATTTCCATAGGATCAGAAGGACTTTTACAACCCGCTGTGAAATGCAGGGGAAGTGAATATCTAAGAATTATTTACGGCCCCGAGTACGACCTACCTGAGAATATTGAAAGACTAAAAAACCGTGGACTTTCGAGAAAACAATCTTTAGCAATCAGAGAATTTGCGTTAGGTGTTGAAGGACTGGAACGGTTTGTGAAAAAAGAACCATTAAGACGAATACATGAAAGTGTTTTTGGAGTTTTAGCATTAGAAAGCGAAGATGTTGACCCACGACTATAAGCCAACGCTTCTTAGTCATATACATTTGCAAGCCAATACACAAACCAATGCTATAACTTTTTTCGTTAAACTAAATCCCATCTATACTATCTTAGTCTAGAATATCCCAAAATGAAATCCATCTTTTATGAAATTATCATTGATCGCGCTCTTTTTTTTAGGGCTATCTAGTACGCTTATGTCTCAGGATTACAGCAAAGAATGGCAGGAAGTAGAAGCTTTTCAGCAAAAAAGACTGCCTAAGTCTGCGTTTGAAAAGGCGAATGATATCTTTGAAAAGGCTCTAATTGCCAATAATCAAGAGCAAATCGTCCAATCTATTTTCTATCTTCAAAACCTTTCATCACAACTGGAAGAGATAGAATACGATTCTCGCAGTCAGAAAGAGATAAAGTTTATAGAAAAGCACTTAGAAAAAGTTAATGGCGGAGCCAAGAGTATTTTATTAAGTTTTTTAGCAAATAAATATTCTCAGTTTCTCGATCAGAATTATTGGAAAATCAAAGATAGAACCAAAAATACAGGTAGCAGAGCAGAGGACTTAGCGCTTTGGACGATGGAAGATATTGAGAATATGACCCTAGAGCTTTACTTGAAATCACTAGAAGATGAGACCAATAAAAAGATAAAAATCGCTCAGTACTCTAAACTAATTTCCAATACAGAATCGAACTACTGTCAGACACTATATGATTTTCTCGCTCGTCGAGCTATTCAGGCACTCAGCAATGAAAGACACTATATTTCCCAACCTGTTCATACCTTCCAACCCTTGCTGGATCATTTCTCCGCCGCTTCATCATTTATAAAATGGCCGATTAATTCGGGGAAATCAGATTCTAAGAAATACACGGTTCTCAAATTATATCAAACCTTATTGGCAGATCATATAACAGATTCGGATCCTACCATTTTTATAGATCTGGATTTGCAGCGCATGGCTTTTGTTTACAATAATCTAGAGTATGAAACTAAATCTGAAATCTATAAGAAAAACCTGCAAGCCTTGTTTGAGAAATACCAAAATCATAGCGAATCCTATTATGCCCTGCTCACCATAGCTCAGGTGCTGTCAAGTGAAAGTCAGAACTATCGCTCCACAAAGGATAGCAGTGATCAATGGAAACTAAAAGAATCCGTGGCGGTCTGCAATCAAATCATAGAAAAATGCCCTGATCAGAACATCGTAGCGCAGGCGAAAAATCATAAGAACAATATCCTTCAAAATATTCAATTTTCACCGACCTTAGAAAAAGTTTATTTGCCCAATAAGCCTATCCTAGGGCATTTGCAGTACACGAATCTAGATAAAATCTACTATCGTATCTATAATAAAAAAATAGATGTCAATAACCTCTATGAGGAAACCTATGATCCCAAAGAGCAGTTTAGAAAGATATTTGAAAACTCGATCGCACATCAAGGACAATTCGCACTCACCAATCCTGGCGATTATTTCAGCCATACCACAGAGTTAGATTTCCCTTCCTTGCCGGTGGGAAATTATACCATTGTTTACTCGAAAAGCGCCGAATTTAATTTGGGAGGGAATCTCTTGCACGCCGTTTCTACCTCAGTCTCCAATTTAGCCTACTTTCAGCATCGAGAAGTCGCGCACACCGATATGCATATCTATGCAGTGGATAGAGCCACAGGGAAGCCTTTGAGCGATGTTGAGGTGAGTCTCTATCAGACTTATTGGTCCAATAAGCGTCAGACTAAATTTATCAAGACCTTAAACTCGAATAGCGAAGGCTTGGTTCAGTATCCGATTGAAAATTATCAAAATAATAATTATTTCTTTGTTTTGAAAAAAGGGGCAGATGTTTTGAGTGAGCTACAAGAAGACTATTTTTACAGAGATTATAACCATGATCAGGAAGGCATATCGGATAACTATTCCCTATTTCTAGACCGTGAAATTTATCGCCCAGATCAGACGATTTATTTCAAAGGAATCGCTTATCAGTCTTCGAATAAAGCCAATCCCAAATTATTGACAAACAAACCCATAGAAGTGATTTTCCGCGATGCCAATTACCAAGAAATAGCGAAGAAGAGCTTTGTGACTAATGAATACGGAACTTTCCACGGCGAGTTTACCGCTCCCAAAGGCGGATTATTGGGAAGAATGACCTTAACCATCAATAATAATTCTACCAAAGAAGTGCGCATCGAGGAATACAAACGTCCGAGTTTCGAAGTGCTGTTTGATACGTTTAGACAGCAGGTCAAGCTAAGTCAGGAAGTCAAAATACAGGGAACGGGGAAAGCCTATAGCGGAGCGAATTTACCCAATACCAGCGTGAAATACCGCGTGACGCGCGCGACGAATTATCCTTACTGGCGATGCTGGTGGATGCCTATACCGAGTGAGGAAAAACAAATAGCCTTCGGAGAGACCAAAACGGATGCCAATGGAAAATTCAATTTGTCTTTTCTCGCAGAGCCGGGGAAAGAGAATGCTTGGGATAAAAATCCTATTTATCAGTACACGGTGAAAATAGAAATGACCGATATCACCGGAGAGATGCAGATGGGCTCTACATCAGTTTCGGTTGGGAAAGTCGATTTTAAGTTAAATGCCGATGTGAGGCCAACGTATGGAAAAGATGATAAACTAGAAATACCTTTTTTCGTCCAAAACATTAATGGCCAGTTTGTAGATAAAAAAGTGGATATCAAAATCACGAAATTATCAGATCCAATGGTTCTCTATCAAACGCGCTATTGGGAAAAGCCAGAATTATACCTAATTACAGAGTCGGAGTTTAGAAAGAAATTTCCTTATTTGCCTTATGGAAATGAAGATAGAATAGAAAATTATAAAAAAGGTAGTGTGATCTATACCACTTCCAAACAAGCATCGAAAACCACTGGATTGGAGGGATTGAGTCTAGATATCAAATCCTACAAAGGAGGAGCTTATAAACTGACTTTATCCGCACTAGATCAAGATGGTAAAGAACTGAGTATAGACAAATATTTTACGATACTGGATGAACAAGACCTCAGCAAGAACAAACCCGTTCACATTCAGAATTTAAAATCGAGTTATGAGCCGGGAGAAAAGACCAATATTAGCTTGACAGGAAGTCAGGTAGGACAGCGCATTTGGTATTCTATCATCCGAAAAAATCAAAAATCGAGTCAAGCATGGACAGATGGTAGATCCGCTAAATTCTTTCTAGACCTGAAAGAAGAGGATAGAGGAGGAGCTTATGTTCTATGGACGAGTATATGGAATAATCGCCTCTATTCAAACAAAGAATATTTAAATATCCCCTTTACCAATAAAGAGCTAGACATTGAATACACGAGCTTTAGAGATAAATTAGCTCCAGGTCAGCAGGAAGAGTGGCGTATTAAAATCAAAGGTAAAAAAGGAGATAGAGTGATGGCAGAGGTTTTAGCCAATATGTATGATCAGTCCTTAGATGTATTCGCACCGAATCATTATTCCTTCTTTCCTTATCAGTCCTTTAGTGAAGGTTCTTCTATAAGTTCGCATAGCTTTACGCAGATAGGAAGTGAAGTCAGCTACCATAATCTAAATAGAGATAAATACTACGAGGTGGACGCGAAAACCTATCCGCAACTTCTTTGGCAGGATTCGTACTATGGCGTTGGATTCTACGGTGGTGGTCGAGGAAAAGGTCTAGTTAGCAGAATGGCAAAGTCTGTCAAAGCAGAAGCTATGGATGATGCCCCAATGGAAATGGCTACGATGGCAGCAGCGCCTATGGCTGCATCTGTTAATGGAATTTCAGAAGAAGATAAAGTAAGACCTCCAAAAATGGTTGATGTATTTAAACCTAGAAAAGAGAAAAAAACTGGTGAAACAAAAAAACCAGACCCTATAAAAGTCCGCACTAATCTCAATGAAACCGTTTTCTTCCTTCCTAATCTAATGACAGATGCAGAGGGCAATGTTATTATTAAATTCAAAATGAATGAGGCCTTGACCAAGTGGAAGTTTATGGCTTTGGCTACGACGAAAGATTTGCAGATAGGGATTTCTGAGAAATCTATTGTCACGCAGAAAGACCTGATGATACAGCCGAATGCGCCTCGTTTTATGCGCGAGAATGATGAAATCTACATGACAGCACGTGTGACGAATTTATCGGATAAAAAAATAGCTGGCTGGGCTCGGCTAGAATTGTTGAATGCGGAGAACAATAAAGACGTGAATGAAAAATTTGGTTTGACTCAATCTCAGCAAATGATCGAAATCGAAGCAGGGCAGACCAAGGCGGTGGAATGGAAATTGCAAGTTCCGGAGAATATCTCTGCAATGACCTATAGAGTTCTCGCCAAGGCGGGCAATTTCTCTGATGGCGAGGAAAATACGTTGCCTGTTTTAACCGATAGAATGATCGTCACAGAAACGATGCCGTTTCATTTACGAGCGAATTCGAGTAAGACCTTTGATTTCAAAGAAATGGCGGATAAAATCAAATCTCCTACACTGAAATCTAAAGTCTTTACCTTGGAGTATTCTGCGAACCCAGTTTGGTATGCGATTCAATCCTTGCCTTACCTTATGGAGTATCCCTATGAATGCACCGAGCAGATATTTAGTCGCTACTTCGCCAATTCACTCTCTAGTTCTATTGTACAGCGCTATCCAAAGATTCAATCGGTCTTCGAGTCGTGGAAGGGTACAGATGGAATGTTAAGTAATTTATCTAAAAATCAAGAATTAAAATCTGCCTTACTAGAAGAAACGCCTTGGGTATTGGATGCGCAGAGCGAAGAAGAACAGCGCAAAAACATTTCCGTTTTATTCAATCTATCTCGACTGGCAGAAGAAGAAAAATCGGCTATTGATAAATTGTATATGCGTCAAGGTTCTTCAGGCTCTTTCCCTTGGTTCCCCGGTGGTTCGGACAATCCTTATATGACGCAATACGTCTTGGAAGGCATGGGGCATTTGAGTTTCCTCGGAGTGAAGAGTTATGAAACCAATGATAAAGCCAAAGCAATTTTAGATCGAGGTATTTCCTTTTGTGACGATTATATCGTAAAGCATTACGAAGAAATGAAAAAATGGGTGTTGAGGAGTAAGGGAAATTTGAATGATGATCATTTGGATCCTTTTGCTATCCATTATCTATATACCCGTTCATTCTTTAATCATCCTATACCGAATGCTGCACAAAAAGTTATAGATTATTACAGTGGTCAAGGTAAAAAATACTGGGTCAATAAATCCATTTATCAGCAAGGGATGCTAGCCCTTTATTTGCATAGAAAAAAGGATAACTCCACCACGCCTGCGATGATGAAATCTTTCCGTGAGCGCGCCAAAGTCAATGAGGAGAAGGGAATGTACTGGGATAATGACTATGGTTATTTCTGGTATGAATTACCGATAGAGACACACAGTTTGATGACAGAGGTCTTCGAATACTTGAGCGAAAATCAAACAGAGAAAGACAATCTCAAATTGTTCTTATTGAAGAATAAGCAGACCAATCGATGGAAGACGACGAAAGCCACGGCGAGTGCTATTTATGCTTTATTAGGTGGCAAGAATGATAAATTGGAATTGCCTTCCATGCCTACCATAAAAGTCGGAGAGGAAGTTTTGGATTTCTCAGTCAGCAAGATAGAGCAGGGAACAGGCTATATCAAAAAAGCGTGGAAAGAAGATGAAATAAAAGCGAATTTCTCGAAGATAGAAGTTTCCAATCCGAATGCGAATGTGAGTTGGGGAGCGGTTTACTGGCAGTATTTAGAGACGATGAATAACATCAAAACCAATCAATCCAGTCCACTAAAAGTGCAGAAGAAAATCTTTATTGTGACCAATACTGAGAAGGGAGAAGTGCTCGACGAAGCCACTGCGTCCAACATCACTATAGGTAAGAAATTGAGAATCCGACTGACATTGATGGTCGAGCGCGAAATGGAATTTTTACATCTGAAAGATATGCGCAGTGCAGGACTAGAGCCTACAGATGCCGTTAGTGGTTACAAATGGTCCAGCGGTCTCGGCTACTATCAAACCACACGCGATGCTTCCATGAATTTCTTCATCGACAAGATTTACAAAGGAACCTACACTATAGAATACGACCTTAAAACCAATCTTAAAGGTAAATTCTCCAACGGTATCACGACCTTTCAATTGATGTACGCACCTGAATTCAATAGCCACAGCCAAGGGCAGGAGGTGATTATTAGATAGTGTTAACCTGATTATTTGGGTTGAATTATTATTAAATAATTTGAATCAATAGTTTTACTTCTTGTTTCGGCGCATAGAAATGGCAAGCTAAGCTTTGTTATAGTAAATGCCGGAAACACTTTAATTGTTTTGTATGAGATATGGTTTTCATTAAACTCATTTAATCCATTTTGATTAATGAAAATCCAACTACCTGGTTTGACACTCTTTAAATTTGCCATATTAACCATAGGTGTAGTTCTTTTCGCATAAAAATCAAGTGAATAGCTTAAATTGGTATAATGAAAAAACATATCACCCGGAATGTTATGTTCAGCAATCATTTTACCAGCCTGAGAACTTGCCTGATATTTAAGTAAATTGGGATAAAAGTTCAATGCCATCACTAAATTTAAACTTATAGCCGTAATGAGTGTAGGGATAAAAATTCGCTCAACACTTCCTTTTAATTTTTTAAATGCATAACAATTTAATAAAAAAAATATCGCTAAAATGAATGGTGATATTGCATTTTTAGGTGGGAAAAAGAAATTAAAATTAACAATAATCGCTATCCAAAAAAATTGCATGATACCGAACTGTATTTTTGAAAGGTGCGAAAGAAATTTATCCCGAAGACTATAAATAAAATCGGACGTGATAATGGATGCGAAAGGGAAGAGAACAAAAATATAATGGGGCAATTTATAGCTCGACATGGAGAGTGCAATAAAAACAAAGAAAAACCCTCCCAAACTAATGCATTCTTCATTAGTTCCAATCTTAAATCTATAAAGAAATATTTTTCTGATTTTTGATATAAAGGCTAGAATAAATATTAGAATCCAAGGTTGAAAATCCCATAGAATAGTATGAAAAAAATAGAAGTATCCATTACCATTTTTCCATTGGTTCTCACCAGTGATGCGTCCAAAACTTTGTAACCAATAAAAAAATCTTAACCCTGAAGGACCTTGAATGCCATTCACAGTTTTTTCGGGATGCAGATCAAATTGTGTATAAAGCCCATAACTCATTGGAATGAGCGTTATTGCAATTATTATTAGCATAACAATCCACTGTGGATTTAGAATTGTTTTCCATTGACGCTTTAGAAGAAAATCAGTGCCAAAGGCTGCTGCAGGAATGACAAGTGCAATAGGACCTTTGGCCATCATAGCCCCTCCCAAACCAATAGAGGCCAAAATCAAATGACTCCATTTCGACTTGATTAAGTATTCACTTATTTGCCAAATGGAAAACATAACCAGCCCCATTAAAATGGTATCCGTTCTCACATCGTTGGTCATTAGAAACATTGCCTGGCTTGTGGCTAATATAAGTGCCGAAAGCACTGCCGTTTCTTTAGTGTACCATAGTGAAGTAAATCTATAAAGACTATAAATACCAACAATAGCAATTAGAACGGAGGGAAATTTATATGCAAAACTTGAAATGCCAAATGCCATGAAAGATAAAGAGGAGAGCCAAAAAAGCAATGGAGGTTTATCTAAATAATCTTGTCCATGAAGATAAACATGCATAAAACTTTTTGTGATATACATTTCCATGGAAATAAGAGCATATTGGGCTGCATCTATTTCCATTACATCTATAAACATATTGAAAAAATATACTAATAGTATGGATAGGAATAAAACTGCATATAACTTAGATTGACTGGGTATAAATTGCATTGAAATTAGATAATTATTAATAAGCGATCTTCACCCTTCTCAAATCCAAACCGTTCACTACATTCTGTCTTAAACCTTGGATATTTTTCTGCACGAGTCGTATAGACTGGTCATAAAAAATGGGCACTATAGGCGATTCTTCTACTAGGATTTGCTCCAACTGTTTAGTCAATTGTTTCCGCTGTGTAGGACTCATTTCTGTTATTAATTTATCGTAAAGTTTGTCGTACTGAGCATTTGAAAATTGAGTGTAGTTTGGAGGGCTTCCATTTTTTGAATATAAACAAGCTAAATAATTCTCGGCATCGGGGTAGTCTGCCATCCACGATCGGCGAAAAAAGCCGAGTTTCCCTTGAGCAGCTAACTGCATCATCATATCGGCAGGGTGCAGTTTGATTTCAACCTCAAAGCCTGAATTGGTAAGCTGATTCGACAATAGCTCTGCCATTTCGACAAAACTATTATTGATATGAAGTTCTAGTTTAGGTCTTTTTGTCGTTGAAAATCCTAGATTTTTGACCAGGTCTTTTGCTTTTTCTAGATTATAACTATAACCAGTGAAACTCGTGTCATAATTAGGCATTCCAGCCGACACGAAACCTTTATTCGCAGGTAGCACTAGATTGTACTTTAGGTATTGAGCGATTTCTGGGCGGTTGATACTATAATTAATCGCTTGACGAATCGATTTGTTTTTTAAAATAGAATTCGAATCCACCGCTCGAATTGCCATGTATTCGGTGTTGAGAAATGGTTTTTTGTAAAGCTGTGCTTTGGTTTGCCATTCGGGTAGAAGTTGTCCTTTTTGATTGAAAACTTGATGAATGATGTTTTGGTCTAAACCGGTGATAAAACTCAAATTTCCTTTTTCAAAAGAAAAGAGTTCAGTTTTTTTATTTTCATTGAAGGTCACTTTCACATAATCCAAATAGGGGAGAGCCACACCATTATTATCTCTTAAATGATAGTGTTGATTTTTTTGGAGAAATAAAACTTCCCCATCTTCCCATAGTTTGAATGTAAAAGCACCTGTTCCAGCGGGATTTTTTCTAAAATTCTTCCCATAATATTCAACAGCTTCTTTCGGCACTATAGCGCAGTAAGACATAGATAAGACTTGCAGAAATTGGGCATTGGGTTGGCTGAGATTTATCACGATATGAAAAGAATCGATGATTTGAAATGGATGCAGGCTGTCCAATTTGTTTCGCAATGCCCATGAACCAGGGGAGGCCGTTTTAGGGTCAATTAATCGCCGAAAGGAATAAGCAACATCAAAAGCATTGAATTGTCTCGTGCTGTCAGAAGTTTGAAAACACGGATTTTTATGAAAATAAACACCTTTTTTGAGACGGAAATGATAGCGAAGTTGATTGGCTTCTATCCAAAAACTATCAGCTAGGAGACGCTCTAATTCAGCATTGGAATCCAAAATAAACAAACCTTCGTATATGTGACTACATGCCCAAGTGGCAGCTATATCCTTTGCAAAAACGGGATCTAGGCTATTTAATCCTACTGCTTGGTTGTATTTGAAAGTATTGGACTTAATCTTTGAATTCTTATCTTGACAGGAAAAAAGAATGAAAAAAAATAGGTAAAAAATAAAATTGATTTTCATTTTACATCTATGTTTTTAATCCGATAATAAAACAAATCATTGAATTTCCAACCTTTTTCATTTATCATTTCAAAACATATAGTATATTTTAATTTATCGTTTGAATCTATATAGCTTAAGTAATACTTAGTCAAGTTTTCTTCTTTTTGATTCCAATAGTGAAGTGAATTTAAATCAAAATAAAAACTATTATGTTCATCAATCAAGGGGAATTCTAATTTTTTAGTTTCAATTCTATTCTTAAAGCTTTTCGTATAAAAACTTGATGCAAATTTTTGAGTTACTTCTTTTGGGTATCTTAATGATAGCTGGAAGTAGTTTGAATAAAACTTTTCTAAAAAGTCATATACCTCTATATCTGATTTTGTTGTAATATCAATAATTAGAGGTTGAAATTTTTTCACTAAAGATTTATTACTACCATAGATTTCATCAATGATAAAGTATTCACCATCTTTAGATCGACAAATAGGAGAATTGGAAGAATCCAAACGATTGCCAACTATTCTTTTTTCATAAATATCACAAGTTTTACATGCATAATACAAAGTAAAAGAATCAATTGAATAATTCGAATCAATTGGTGTAAATTCAATACTTGTAGATATTTCCTTTGAAGTCAAGTAATACTTTAATTTAAAATTTAGCCCTTTAATCTTTATGCGATTACTTATTTGACCAATTGATGATTGAGCTGAAAAAATAAAGAAAACAATCAATAATCTATGCATAAATCAGAAATAATAATAAAATACTAAAGTAACTACACATAATTTTATCACTTTCGGAAGACAGGCAGCTGACTAAATAAACTATATAAACTGACTATAAAATCACTTAATAAATATCCACTGGATCATTTCTTTCCAACCCACTTTCTTTCCATAAAGAAGTATTCCTGTCTTATATATTCTCGAAGCTAAAAAGATAAAAAATATGGTCGTGCAAATCATAATAACCATAGATAACATAAGCTGCCATAAAGGAACTCCTTCTGGGATACCGAAAACTACACGACTAATCATCACTACTGGAGCGGTAAAAGGCACCATACTAGCTACGACTGCTTCCGTACAATTTGGATTATTGATAGATTTGCTGAGAAATATAAACGATAAGAAAATAGGCATCATTATGGGCATCATGAGCGACTGCACATCTTGTGGATCGTCCCCTACAGAAGCTCCTACCGCTGCGAATAAAGATGAATAAAGAAAGAAGCCACTAATGAAGTAAAAAAGGAATAGGAGGAATATTGATACAAAATTGTTTGATTGTAAATTATGAAAAATAATTTTAAAATTAGGATTGTTGAAAATAGTAAAAATACCTCCTTGAAAATTTTCGGGCATTGAGTTAAGTTGATTTGCTCCTAATATAAACGCAAGAAAAAGATTGATAATAATTATAAAAAATCCCCATACACTTAACTGCAATAAGCTTACCATACCAATACCTATTATTTTCCCGAGTAGTAGCTCAAAAGGCTTAACACTACTGATGATGATTTCTACAATGCGATTCGTTTTTTCTTCCATCACTCCACGCATCACTTGTGCTCCATAGATAGTGAGTATGACGTACATCATAATACCAAGTCCAAAACTCAGTGCATAGGCTATTCCTTCTTTAATTTCATTTTCCTCTCCACCCGTTACTGATTTATAAAAAGGTTGAATCTGTTTCTTGACTTCTTCTATTGTTTTCATATCGATCGATTTTCCTTCGAATCGTTTGGTCTCAATGAGGTTTTGAAGAATGGATTCTAATTTATTTTTTGTCAATAAGCCTACTTTAGTATAGGTCATGATCTGAAACTTACCAACTAAGAGGCTGTCCAGTTGGTTGGGAACTATAAGTATAGCATCGAATTTATCTTTATCTTCCAGTTTTGCATTCGCTGGAATTAATTTATCCATTGCCTTAAATTCAAAATTATCTTCGTTCGTTAAATGCGGCAGCACGTAGCTCTTCTCGTCGATAACGCCTATTCTATGTGTATCGGTATCTGTGGAGGTAAAAAAGAAGATAGTTCCATAAAACAAAATAATTCCAATGGGCAGTAAAAGCGTAGAAATTAAAAATGTTTTATTTCGTATGCGAATAGAGAAATCGCGGAAAGCTATGAGGAGTATTTTTTTCATGTGGAATTTAGGGATAAATTTTTTCTAGCTAAGGTAAGACAAGGTTATGCCACTATGGTTTCTTTGGCCTTTCGCTTAGTCACATCAAAACTAAAAAAGCCTTCAACCGATAAATCTTCGCCTAACTTCTCCCAATGAATCCATTCACCATCACTCCAAAGTTCATAGTTTTTTAATTCTTTCATAGTTGCTTCTCGTAACCTTGGAAACCATTCTAAAGGCATGGATGCTTTTTTTCCATCCTCAGTTTCCAATATAATAAACTCTTGATCAAAGCTTAAATTCTTAACTCGCATATTCTTTTATTTTAACTAAAAAATTCATTCCACCTAGAAATTATGACATCCTTATTTTCTTCTATAATGCTAAGCGCTAGATGAATGTCTTTGGATTTCATTCCTTTATTTTCTATTAGTTCAATGTTGGGTTCTATAGCGATCTTTGCGGTACCATCAGCATTTTTCAGATGAACATGTATGGGCGAATGCTCGTTACTGAAAAAGAAAAATCGAATACCAAAAAATCTAAATATCTCAGGCATATCACAAATTTACGAATTATCTCCTTTCACTAGTTCTATAAATATCTCATTTAAGCTAGGAGTATCTAATGCTAGACTGCTCAGCTCAATGTCTTGATTTGATAGATAGGCGAGAAGTTCATTTGGCTTTTTTCCGTCAAGCAATGAAAGTTTAATCTCTTTATCTGTAAGGGTTTCACTAGTGTACAGTTCATTTACCTGGGCTAAATTCTCCAGTCGTTCCCCTTTGAGTATATATTCTCCTTTTTGGTATTGTTTTTTTGCGTTCACTACGGTATCATTGAGAATGATTTTCCCTTTATTCATCAATACGATTTGTTGACAAATCTCTTCCACTTGCTCCATTCTATGGGTGCTAAAAACGATAGTAGCGCCTTGCTTGGCTAGTTCATAAATTTCATTTTTTATGATATCCGCATTCAAAGGATCTAGACCGGAGAAGGGTTCGTCGAGTATGATGAGCGATGGCTCATGAATTACCGTGCAGACAAATTGCAATTTTTGCCCCATCCCTTTGCTGACTTCTTCTACCGTCTTATTTTTCCAGCTATTCATATCGAGTCGGTCAAACCAATAGTGGACGCGCTCTTTGGCTTCTGATTTGGGGAGTCCTTTGAGTTGGGCTAAATAAATTGCCTGCTCTTCTGCACGCATTTTCTTATATAAGCCTCGCTCCTCTGGCATATAGCCTATAAATTTAGCATTGGAGACTAGGTCTGTTTTTTGTCCCTGTACATAGATTTCCCCATTATCAGGAACCAAAATACCCGTAATCATCCGCAGCAGCGTGGTTTTGCCAGCCCCATTCGGACCTAATAAACCAAAAATAGTCCCACGCTCTATATCAAAACTCAAGTGCTGTACAGCAAAATTCTCCTTATACTTTTTACTTATATTTCGAACCTCTAACGCTTTATTTCTATCCATGACACTATATACAATAATACATATTACTTTTTACATTCTACAAAATACACCGTCAAACACCTAGATTCAAATAAATCTCCCTCGCCACCATTTCTGTATATTCCTCGATGAAATAACTCCCACTGCTGACATCGTTGACCAAATGCATATAAGCTTCTTCCTGCATCAGATGAAAAATATTTCGAGCTATGCGAGTGCTAAACTTAGAATCTGTTTGATTATCGTGCGGTCGAATCCAAATACCTTCGCAGCCACCAATAAGTGCCGACATGGCCTCTGTGGTGAGTTTGAGAATATTATTTTCTGGATTTTCCTTCGTTTTATTATTGAGATTGGTTTCACCTATAAGCAGAAAATCAGTGCTGAGACCTTCTAATCGCCTATGCTGGTAAAGCAATGTCTTAAAAGCTCTGATTTTAGCTATATCTCTAAAATAATCTCCAGATAACTCAATATGAATAAAGGCTTTTTCACCTCGAAAGGATTTGATAAAATTAGCAGCAGCAGAATAAAAATTCTCATCGGATATGCAATAAACCTCTTTGGATAGGGCAGAATTGTTCCAAGATAGATTTATGTAATTGTTATTTAAATATTGAATGATACTTTTCTCAGTCACTGAATTTGTATTTAAAAACTCAGTATGAACATAATCCAACCGAATATTTAAAAATAATGGATTCAACTGCTCAAGTGTCCAATCTTGATGTTTGAAATTTAAAATAAGACCATTTTGTCCGTTTTCTAGGGCTTCCATGAGGTCTCGATTGTTTGTTTCTGCTTGTGAACTGGTTAGAGAAAACAACTGAAAAATCACTTTATAATCTAACAAATAAGGAATTTTATGAGATTTATTAGAATTGGTGTAAATTGGGGATAATGATTGGTTTTCTCCTACTTGGATAGCCAAGGAATCCAGAGGTAAAAGCCTTAATTCCTTTTGAATTAAGGCTTTTACCTCAGCTATGTTTGGTTTGTGAAATGCGATGCTCATGTTTACAAATATACATAGAAATTGCTATATAGCTTTCAGATGAATTTGCCACCTATAATCGATTCCTTCGCAGGAATGCGCTTCGAAAGGTTAATGAAGGAACATAGCTTAATGGGTTTTTATAAGAACGCACCTTAATTAATCTATTCAGGAACAAGCTTCGAGGTGCGTTCCTACAGGATAATTATTCACTATATCCATTTTCTCATAATCTAACAAACCGTAAATATTCTTTTAGTTTTTTTTACTCACATAACTTATCTTTGCCTCATAATTTTAAATACCATAATTATGAAAAAATTAATACTATTAACTCTTATTGTCCTTTTAGGATGGAAGACCACTGATGCGCAGTATTGTACAAGTAAGGCAAAAGTTAATTCGGTACACGAAATAACATTTGCAGCAATATATTCATCCTCAGGTCCACTTTCGAATACAACACCATGTAATTCACTCATTGGTAGTATAATTCATACCGCAGCTGGTAATAGCGTAGCGGGTTCCTACTCTGATTTTACTACGACCAGTATTATTGTCCCAAAATTAAGAAAAGGAAATGTACATACAATTACGGTTAGTTCTACCGCAAATTGTACAAGTAAATTGTCAGGTGGAATACGTGTTGCTTACTTTGATTGGAATGCGGATGGAGATTTTATAGATTCAAATGAAAAATATGTTATTGACGCCGCCTATAGTACTGATAGTACTGTATTTAAACAAGTTACAGTACCTATGAGCAGTGTTACGGGTATGACACGGATGAGAATCGTTTATAGAGCGGTTACCTCACTATCTATGGTTCAACCATGCGATTCGAATCAATTTGATGGTGAAACAGAGGACTATAAGGTGCAAGTAATTGATTGTTCTGCTAATCAACTTACATTAATTCCTGGTACGTCAAACTATATGACTGCCTCTATGTATCTTAATGATACAACGGTAACCTTTACATATCAATGGAAAAGAAATGGGACTATACTTACCAGTCAAATTCAACCAGTTCTTAGTTATAATCCAAATGATACAGGAAACTATTGTGTTAAAGTTACATCTAGTAATGGTTGTGTTTATGAAGCATGTCTCTATATAGGATTGGGTGCACCAAAAGCCCCTAAATGCTCCGAATTCCGCAATATTTTCTTTACCAAAAACGCTTCTACTTTTATATTCGCTACCTCGGGTCCAGCCACAGTGCCTGCCCCATATACAGTTAAGTATAATTGGACCTTTAGCAATGGAACCTCAAGTACCCAGAAAAACCCTTCAGTAGTTTTTACCACTTTCCCCGCTTGGGCGAAGTTGAAAATATGTATTGATAGCGGTACGACAACTATTTGCTGTGATAGTTCTATGAGAGATAGTATCATGAACTGTACAAGTAATATGTATTGTTCACTGACCAAGGTAGGAGATTCACTAAAAGTGAATGTGACTGGTGGAACTGCTCCTAGAACTTTTAGTTGGAATAACGGAGCTAAAGGCGAAAAAATTAAAGCAGTTGCTTCTGGGGTTTATACCGTGACAGTGACGGATGCTCAAGGTTGTACTACTACATGCAGCTTTACGATTGGTTCTGCGTCTAATCCTTGCCTTGCTTATCGCTATATTACTTATTCACAGAGTGGCAAAAACTTCAATTTTAGTACAGGAATACCTACGGGCTCTAATGCTACATTCTACTGGACATTTGGAGATGGCTCTTCAAGCACGCAAGCGAAGCCATATCATTCCTATGCAAGTGCAGGAACCTATAATGTTAAGGTTAGATTCTGCCTAAGAGACAGTATGAATAATGTTATTTGTTGTGACAGTACCGATAAGAATGTCATTGCTGTAACACCGCTTCCGTGTAATGTCAAAGCTAATTTCAAATGGACCAAACTAGCGAATGGTCAAGTGCAATTCACCGACTCTACCAAACCGGATACAGGCAATATGTACACTTACTATTGGGTATTTGGCGATGGAACGGTTTCTACACAAAAAAATCCTTTAAAAACCTTTGCAACCAATGGTTCTAAAACAGTTTGTCTTTATGTGAAAAAATGGATGAACACCAATAATATGTATTGTATGGATACGATATGCAAGACAGAGACCATAACGAATGTGAGTCCTTGTAATCGCTTAGAGCCGAAGTTCACCTGGACGAATACAGGTGGAGTTTATAACTTTAGCAATATCACCAATATGACTGGATTTACATTAGTAGGTATAAGCTATGTGATTCACAACTCTAATACGACCTATACCACAGCCAATCCTACCCATACTTTTACAACGAATGGCACTTATACTGTGACTATGACGATTGTTGCATTTGATGTGACGACTGGTTTAAGTTGTACGAAGACTGTTTCTAAAACCTTTTATGTGAATACGAGTCTTTGTGGTTGCTTTAAAGCCTATAACTCATTCTCTAGAACAGGTGCCATGGCGCATTTCACCAATCTTTCTCAGTGTATTGATACCAATACGAAATATTTATATACATTCGGTAATGGCGATACCTCCAGTCAGCCAAGCCCTAACTATGTATATTCTTTACCAGGTTTGTATAGAACAGTCATGCACATCACCAAAACGATTAATGGTGTGACCTGCAGAGATTCATTCGTTAGAATTATTCAAATCACTACAGCGAATCCTTGTAAAGATAGTGGTTATGTAAATAATGCCAACTTACCTTGCCCTCCTTATATTTCACCAGTTTGTGGTTGTGATACCATTACCTATAAGAATACCTGCCTAGCATCAAGATCAGGTGTGAAGAAATTCACGTTGGGTCCATGTCCAGGAGATACCAATTATGTGAAAATTTGTGGCTATGTATATAGAGATATTAATAAGAATTGCGCTTATGATACTTTCGATCATGCTTTAAGAGAAATTACCATTAAGTTCAATACAACTCCTGTAACTTATGCTTATACGAACGCTGCTGGTTACTATCAAATATATCTTCCAAAGGGCACTTATCAAATTTCGCAGGTCTTGACCTTTAGAAATCCTCCTGTGAATCAATTATGCCCTGCGTCGAATGCTCCTATCACAGTTGCAGCTACAACAGGCGGTGCTACCTATTGCAATAACAACTTCTACGATACGACTAGTCTCTGCCCTGATCTAGCTGTTGGTATATTTAGAGTAGCAAATATCACACCAGGTTTTATATCCAAGAAAGCAGTTCGCTATGCCAATAGATGCGCGGTGCCTATCACAGGCGTGGTTTTGAAATATAGATTCTTATCTGCTTTAACTGTGCTTAGCACGACGACAGCTACCTATTCTGTGAGTGGCAATGTAATTACTTGGAATTTAGGTACTCTGGCACCATATAGTAATGGCATTAAATACGTCAATTTCCAAACCCCAACTAGTCTAGCATTAGGTACTGCCGTAGTAGATAGTGTATGGATAGAGCCTGCAGGCGGCGATTGTGACCAAAGCAATAACTCAGCTACATTTAATGATACCTGCGTAGGTAGTTATGACCCGAATGATAAGGCCGCTTCTCCAGCCAATGAAATGGCACCTAGTGTGAAAACACTAGACTATTTGATTCGATTCCAAAATACAGGAACAGCGCCTGCACATAATGTGAGAATTGAAGATAAGATTGACGATAACTTTGAAAAAGCTTCATTAAAAGTGAATGATTACTCACACCCAATGGAATATTACTTCGATGACAATGGTAAAATCTACTTCGAATTCCCGAATATCATGCTACCAGATAGTGGTACAGACTATGAGGCGAGTCAAGGTTATGTTTCCTATACTATTCAGTTAAAAGATAATTTACCACTAGGCACTAAGTTGAAAAATACAGCAGAGATTTACTTCGACTTCAATGAACCGATTATCACCAACACGACAGTCAATACGATTGTACTCAAATCGAGCAGTGGAGTGAAAACGGAAGTGGATGGCTTGAATGTATCCATTTATCCAAATCCTACACAGAATATAGCTACAATAGAGGTCAATCTAGACAAGGCAAGTAAATTGTCTTATACTTTATTCAATATTCAAGGTAAACTGATAAGACAAGAAGAATTGTCTAACAAAGCGATAGGAAATGTCAAACAAGAAATCAACTTGGAAGCACTGAATTCTGGCATCTACATTCTCAACCTATCTATCAATGGCAAAGAGACTTCATTGAAAGTAGTCAAGGAATAATTCAATTTGAAAATTTGATTTGAAAAGCGGCTATCCGAAAGGGTAGCCGTTTTTTATGAAAAAATATGCTACGAATTGCAAAATAACCTTAGTTTTGCAGTCCTTTTGGCGAGATATACCAATGTGATTTATAGTTTATGCCAATAACTATAAATCTTACAGTGGTAAATACCGTCGATATCTATGTTTAGGGCAATGTAACGCAGTGAAATTGGACTATTACAGAAATACATACGGTATTAGCTCAGCCGGTAGTGGCAGAGAAGGATTCGTATCCGCCAGAGGCGGACGGTTGGTTAAAGTCCAACACAACAAGTGAAAACAACACTTAAAAATGTAAATGGCGAGTTAGCTCAGCTGGTTAGAGCGTCGGATTCATAACCCGGAGGTCGGGGGTTCAAGTCCCCCACTCGCTACATATAATCTTTCCCTTAATTTTTTTAATAAATACCTATTGTACAAATATTTTTTGAATTGTACAATATCTAAGTATGGTGAAGTCAAGGATTCATATCCGCCAGAGGCGGACGGATGGTTCAAGTCCCCCACTCGCTACATATAATCTTTCCCTTAATTTTTAATAAATACCTATTGTACAAATATTTTTTGAATTGTACAATATCTAAGTATGGAGAAGTCAAGGATTCATATCCGCCAGAGGCGGACGGATGGTTCAAGTCCCCCACTCGCTACTCTTTCCCTGTAACCTTTTATTATTGACTAATCTAAGTTTTGTACTTTTACTGAACTCTATATGATTATGCGTGTTTTTAACTTGCTAATAGTTTCCCTGCCATTGTTTTCCTTTTCCCAAAAGGTAGAACTGCATATAAAAGACTTCGAAACGAAGCAACCTATTATTGCCGCCACGATAGCCTATAAGAATAAACCTATAGCTAAGTCGAATACAGTGGGTAAAGCACTTATTGATCTAGAATATAGAATAGTGATGGTCTATGCCATGGGTTTTGACTCTACAGAAGTAGTTCTTGGAGGCGCAAATCAAATTGTTTACCTATACAAGAAAGATAACAAACTAAAGGAAGTGGTCGTAAAGCCTTGGATTGACGAGTTTGCGAATAGTCTAATCAGAAAAATGATAGATAAGGCGAAAGATAATCACCCAGATCGACTTTCCTCCTATCAATTTTATACGTATAGCAAGTTTACAGCAGATGCCAAGGAAGATACTGGCAAGATGAATAACGATACTAGCAACATAAAAAAGAATACGAAAGACACCATTGATCTCAAGGAAGTGTCAGATTATATGAAAAATAATAAACTCTTTGTGTGGGAAAGACTGACCGTATTTAAACATGATAAAAGTCTTGGAACAAAAAAGGTGCTTTTAAATTCAAATATGAGTGGATTCAAAATGCCTATTTATGAACTTTTGGCAATAACGCTCGATGAGGTGAATTTTCTGCCAAGAATGTTTCGTTCGGATGCCTATAAAGAATACTATTTCAGACTAGAGGATAGCATGCAAATGGAAGGGCGCAAGACATATACGGTGGCATTTTATCCTTTCAAAAGATCTAAAAATAAACGAAGTAGGCACGGTTATGTGAGAATTGATGCAGAGAATTATGGCTGTATGTCCTATAAGGGAACTACTAAACAAGGTTTCTTTGAACTAAATAATCAACTCGTAGAAGGTAAGGTTTTCACAAAAGATATGTTTGTAAACTTGACTAATGCTATGATTCAGGTGGATAATTTAAGCACAAATACGATTTACAAATTGACAGTTCAAAATCTTGAAGTGCCTAAATCGTTTAATAAATCGGATTTTAAAGGCTATGATGCTGAGATATCACCAAGCTTAAACGATAAGAAATCAACTGAAATTTTGGCTCAGCTTCGGGGAAGTGATAGCCTAGATCAAAGAGAAAAAAATACCTTTATTTCTTTGGATAGCCTCGTAAGAAAAAATAATATCGAAAACAAGCTGAGACTCCTTCTAGCCTTGAGAAATGGCAATATAAAGCTAGGGAAATTTAATTTGGATATAGTGGATTTAATGCAGTTCAATCAGTATGAGGGTTTTCGGATGAATATCGCTGGGGAGACCAACTTTAGTTTCCACACTAAACTTTCTTTTCGAGGCAAACTTGGCTATGGTTTCGGAGATCAAAGATTCAAATATCAATTAGGAACAAGTTATTTGTTCAATTATCAAAACCAGTCTAAAGTTTCGATACTTTACGAAAACGATGTATTTGCTGCTGGTAGAACCTTTCAGAGTTTATCTACCAAATTGGACTACTTCAATCACCTTGTAAATTTGTGGTATTTTGGTAATTTCTATCAATCTCATAGCGTGAAAGCTTCCTTCCAATCAGACCTTCACAAGTATCTTGAACAAAAAATTTCCTTGCAGTATGAAAATGTATCAGTTAAATTTCCATATACATTTCGTGGATTGGATATGACCAATACGAATTTCATGAATGCCACCCTAGAGTTAAATTATTATCCAAAAACAAAATTTATCGTTACCCCTGAGGGTAAATATAAAATCCAATCAAGGCCAACCATTTTTAAAGTAAATTATGCCTACAAACATCCTCAAAATTCAAGCTTTAGCCCATATCACACATTAAATTTGGAAAGTCAAACCAGCATTTCCTACCCTTTAGGTAAAACAGATTGTCAATTAAACCTAGGTTATATCCAAGGGGATGCTTCTATTGTTTCACTTTATGAAGGCAGAGGGAGCTCCAGACGAAACTCCAACCTGATTTCAACCTTTGACTTCGGCTCATACCGATTTTTTGAAACAATGGAGCCGTCGAGTTTTTACTCGGATAGGTATGCAGCGATTTTCATTAAACATCATTTGCCAAAAATAGCAATGAATGCGAGACGTGATATTAAGTTGTCCTTGATATATAAGGCACTTCTAGGAGACTTGTCCCTGCCAAGTGACCACAATATAGCCCTTATTGCTCCAAATAAATTATACCAAGAAAGTGGCTTAGAATGGGATAATATTATTGGTAAACTTCCTTTAGGTATCGGATTCTACTATCGATTCGGAGCCTATAATCGGGGTAATTTTGGAGATAATTTTGCAGCTAGATTACTATTTAATTTATAGAATACTGCCCTAGCCCTAGGTATTAAAAATCACAAAAACAAATGCCCCTAATTTCTAAGAAATCTTTGAGTCTTTGTGGCTAGATTGAAACTTAAACTTTTATAAGAACTGACAAATCAATCCACCCATAAGAATACCGCAAATAGTAAAATACCCAACATGAAGAAAGATGTATTTCCAGCTTCTCATTTCAAACAAAGCACTTACGCCTACCATAAATAAACTCATCATAAACCCTGACAAGCCGCCATGCAATGCTCCATGTCCAAATGTTCAAAATAACTTGCCATAATCAGCCATAAAAGCATCATAGCTCGGAAGCATGTTTGTGCCTTCTGTCAAACTAAATGCGCCCATTTGATGCACGCACAAGTGTGAGAAAATAAATGCGGCTAATAGTGAAAAAATATAGGTAAACGAAAAGATTTGCCACATTGGCCTTGGATTTGCTTTTACAGATTCTTCTGTAAAACCGTTGGCTTGCATCCATGCATTACCAAATACTTTTGGGTTGTACCAGACCATACCTACTAATAGTGGAACCAATGCCACAGCGAATAAAACTGAAAAATTCATATTTATTATTTTTTTGGTGAGTTCCAAAACTAGTGAAGAAAAATATTTTTTAATCTTTTTTTAATAATCTCACTCATCTAATTAACATAATATTAATTATTGACGAAACTCAATTCAGGCCAAAATAAATGAACGCATTATCTTTGCTTTGTGAATTTAACTCAAACATTTGAAATTTTTCAAAAAGCGATTGCAGACTACCACCAAATAGATGATTTAGAGGCGGTTATTAAAAATCCCTACGAACAGTCGAGTCTCAATAATCTGCTTTATTTAAAATGCTGGATAGATACGGTACAATGGCACTGCGAAGATGAGGTGAGACACCCAGCTATAGATGCTGAGTCAGTGCGCTATTTTAAAAACAAAATAGACCAACTCAATCAAACCAGAACCAATTTGGTTGAACAATTGGATGATTATTTTTTGGAGAAATATAAAGATGTCAGCCCGCAAGAAAATGCCCGGCTCAATACAGAAAGTCCTGCTTGGGCTATAGATCGATTATCCATTTTAGCGCTAAAAATCTATCATATGCAAATTGAGGTGGAGCGCATGGATTTGAGTTCAGAGCAGTTTCTATCGTATCAGCAAAAATTAGAATTACTTCAGACTCAAAAATTGGATTTGATGCAATCTATTGAGTCTCTTTTATTAGAATTAGAGCAGGGTAGAACACAATTTAAAGTCTATCGTCAAGTCAAAATGTACAATGATCAAGACTTGAATCCAGTGTTAAGGGCTAATAAGCAATGAAAGAAATAACAATTATTCGGTTATCCTCTTTGGGCGATATAGCTATGCTAGTTCCTGTACTTCTATCGTTTCATTCTTCTTATCCCAAGCATACAGTTCGGCTCATAACGCGCACACGATTCGCTCCCATCTTCAATGATCTTCATTTTGTCAGTATTATACCCATCGACAATGGAAATTCAAGGCTAAACTTCTTGCAACTAATTCATTTTGCTATACAACTATCTCTATCTAAACCTACATTTCTTTTAGATTTACACGATGTACTTCGCACTAAGCTCATTCGGCTTATTTGTAGACTAAATGGCAGTAAAGTTTATGTCTTTGACAAAGGAAGAGCAGAAAAAAAAGCCTTGATTGCAACCCATGGAGATAAATCAAAATGGTTAAAAACCACCTTTCAACGCTATACGGATGTATTCGAAAAAGCAGGTTTTCCATTTGAACTTGGGCTTCATTTTTTAAATAAAGTACCAAATGATAGCGGCAAGACAAGAATTGGAATTTCGCCATTCGCCAAGCATTCAAGCAAGGAGTATTCTTTGGTAAAAATGAAAGAAATAATCCTTAAACTATCAAGTCATAAAGATTTTGAATTAATGATTTTTGGCTTTGGAGACCGGGAAGACTGCATTGCCTCGGGTATGGCAGACGGTATACCAAATATCAAAAATATTATTGGTAAAATGAGCTTTTCCGAAGAGTTGTCTTTGATTTCAGGATTAGATATTATGATTTCTATGGACAGCGGTAATGGGCATTTAGCAGCAAATTACAATATTCCAGTGATTACATTATGGGGCACAACACATCCTAAATTGGGTTTTGGGCCTTATTGTCAGCCGTTATCGCATTCTATTTTCCCTGATGAAAAAGCCTTTCCTATGCTCCCTGTTTCAGTTTTTGGACCATGTTCTATTGATGGATATATGAGAGCTATTGATAGTATCTTTGTAGAAAATGTGTACCGTAAAGTATTGGAAATAATAAAATAATCTATTTAAGTGAGTTGAAAACTATATAAAAAGAAGTCAACTGTTTAAATTAGTTTTTCGGAGTTTACTTTATTGAATTTAACTTTGCGATTTAGCAAGAATTCCATATTAGTGTTAGTTTCCAATAAAAAATCGGCCCTTTACTTAAAATCTTTTTTCAAGCAAATTGGAATTCAGCATATAGTCATCTGTCCAGGGAGCCGTAATCTTCCCTTAATTGTCAATTTCTCGAATGACAATTACTTTAAAACCTATAGTCTAATAGACGAAAGGGTAGCTGGCTTCTTTGCATTGGGTATTGCTAAAGCACTTAAAAGACCTGTTGCCGTCCTGACTACTTCTGGTTCAGCGGCTATCAATTTAGCTCCAGCTATGGCAGAGGCCTATTATCAGCGATTGCCTCTTATTGCCATTACGGCAGATCGACCAACCCATTTTGTAAATAAAGGGGAGAATCAAACCATTATTCAGCGTGGCTTATTCTTTAATTATATTGGTCTAGAACTGGAAATAGAGGAGAAGATCGATTTTGAAACCTTTGAGAACAAAATTCAAGAATTATTTCGGTATTTATCCAATCCAAATTTATCGGCCAATGTTCATATCAATTTGCCTTTTTCTGAACCCTTGGATAAAGTGGAAAATATTCTCGGTGAATTTCAGCTTAATCTGAAACCTAATAGGAATAAAATTAATCCAATTTCTGCACCACAGCTCAAAATAAAAAATAGACAAAATGTCATATTCTATATTTCTACGAATATAGTGAATTCTGAACTAAATGAGATATTAGATCGGGGGGTCAAGGAGAACTATTGGGTTGTCATTTCTGAAATGCAATCTGGATGGTATAATGAGGATTGTATATCGCAAATTGACTTAATTTTATCTAGAGATAAAGATGTACAACAGCCTGATATATTGATAACTATAGGAGAAGCTATGCTTTCTAAAAAATTTAGGAATTATATTAAAACGCATGAAGAACTCCTACACTACGACATTTCTGCCTATCCCCGTCACTGGAATAACCTATCTACTCATTATCAAAATATTAACCCAGATTATACTGAATTGTATTCGCTTTTAAACCTAACCAATTCCATTGAGTTTCAAGCATCCTGGATATCGGCTGAAAAACGAGCCTTAGATTACCAATCTAGCTGCCACAAAGAATTAACATATCTGGAAATAAACCTGATACATAGAATGGTCAATACAATAGACCAAGATTCTATTATCTATTGGGGTAATTCCTCAGCCGTTCGCTATGGCAACTGGTCCAATTGGAAAAACAAACCAAGTATAATTCATCAAACGAATCGTGGAGTAGCTGGAATTGAAGGTGTCTTAGCTACAGCTATTGGTAATCAATCAATTAGCAAGTATGAAAGTTTTTATTGCATCTTGGGAGATGTTAGTTTGCTCTATGAGACAAATAGTTTAGCTGCAGCTGTATATATTGATCACATCAAAATTATTGTCATCAATAATCACGGTGGAAAGATCTTTGAACAGATCCATAATTCGCAAACTTTGGGTAAAATGGACGCACTAACAACACCGCATAATCAGGACTTCAGGAAACTAGCTAATCTATTTGATTTAGAATACTTTAATGCGTACGACTTAAGGTCATTTACAAGTCAATGGGAGCTTGTCAAAGCTCATCAAGGCAAGTTAATTTTTGAAATTAATATATCGGAAAATGAAGTTGGAAAATGGAAAGACTATTTTGATATTTAGCTTTAATTCAGGATACAATTGTCTTGATCATATCGATTTTAGATATTGGAACCAATAGTTTCATATGATATTTGCCTACTTCAATACTAGAGCTTAGTACATTTATTTTATTGTATTTCAATACTTTAATGACTTCATAGTATTTCTCTGGATTTAAAATTAAATCAAACACTATCGTTTCCTCGATTTCGATTAATTCTGCCTCTTGGAGGCAGAAAATGGCGGCCTCTTTATACGCTTCTATGAGTCCAGAAACACCTAGTTTGGTCCCTCCATAGTAGCGAACGACAAAGAGGCTCACATTCTGAACTTGAAAAGAATAGAGTTGGTTGAGTATAGGTTTGCCTGCAGTACCTGAAGGTTCACCATCATCATTCGCTCTAACATCCTCGTTTTGAAATCCTATTCTGTATGCATAGCAAATATGCGTGGCTTTTGAATGCTCTTTCTTTAGTAGAATTAGTTGCTCTTTAAATATTGATATTGAGTTAGCTGGATATAGGTAGCCAATAAAACGAGATTGGGAGCTCTTGTATTCACTTTGATATGATTTGTCAATAGTCTTTATGGTCATTATAGTAAAAAGATAGAATAGTCTCCCAATTTTTGTTACTCAGATTATAATTTGTTTCTTTCTACCATGGTGTCTTATTAGCTAATAATTATATCTGAATCCTAAAAACCTTCTCCATAAACCTCTTCGGATTCTGTAAAACTTCAATCAGTTTGTCTGCCACTATGGCAGGCGAATATAGTTTGTTCTCACGGTGTAATTCTTCAAATTTTGGAAGCAAAGTAAAATTCTCAATGGGGGTAGAACGTATTTGATTCTGCATATTGGTATTTACTACCCCAGGAGCTATACTAAAACAGTGAATAGGACTGGCCTTGTCTTTTTGTTCTATTTCTATGCATTTGCTGAGCATTTCCAGAGCCGCTTTGGAAGCGCAATAGTTGGACCATGAGGCATATGCGCCTGTTGCAGCCCCGCTAGAGATATTGATTATGGTTTTCGCGACTGGTAAATGCTGATATTTTTGAATAAATTTGGTGCAGAGAAGCATAGCAGAAGTATAGTTAACCGAAATCACATCCTCTAAAGATTCTAAACCGATTTTATCCAAGGTATTAATTTCACCCAACATACCCGCATTATTGATTAAATGAATGGCATCATAACCTTCCTCTATATCTGGAAATTTTATTTCTTTGACTAGGTCTATTTTAGCCAAATCCAATGACTTAAAAATGAAATTTTCCGCTTCAAAAGGACAATTTCGAGCAATGCCTAATACGCAATTTTCTTTATTTTCTATTAGTTTGCTACTCAGAGCTAATCCTATGCCGCTACTACAGCCAGTAATGATAAATAGAGATTTTTTTGCCATATACAACAGTTTTAATTTTGAATTCTAAATTTTGAATTTTGAATAAGAGAGAACAGTTAATGAGTAGCAGTCACAGTAATTATTCATTAAAGTTTAAGCCAACCAGAACCATATTGAAAATTTTGAATTCAAAATTAAGCATTTCTAATCACCACCACAAACTCCCCTATAGGTTCTTTTTTACTAAAATGTTCCGAGAGTTCAGCTGCTGTGCCACGGAGTGTTTCTTCAAATTTTTTAGTTATTTCTCTTGAAATTGAAATCCTGCGATCCCCGCCACCAAATTCTTGAAATTCTTGTAAAAACTTGACAATTCGATAAGGCGATTCGTAAATAACCACAGTGCGCAATTCGGCTATAATACCTTTAATAAAAGTCTGACGACCCTTTTTGTGAGGCGGAAATCCCATAAAGACAAAATTGGATAGGTCAGAACCTGAATTTACTAGTGCTGGCACAAAAGCGGTAGCTCCAGGTAAGCAATCCAATTCTATATTATGTTCTAGACATTTATCAATCAATAAATTGCCAGGGTCGGATATTAATGGTGTTCCGGCGTCTGATATGAGGGCGAAGCGCTTACCAGCTATGATTTGCTGCACGATGCGTTCTACTTCCTTAAACTCATTCATCTTGTGTAAAGGCTTTAGAGGCTTTGTAATCTCGTAATGTTGAAGTAATTTGCTGCTCTGTCTCGTATCCTCACAGAGGATAGTATCCACGTTTTTGAGTGTATCGAGTGCACGCAGAGTGATATCTCCCAGATTCCCTATGGGAGTAGGAACGATATATAATTTAGTACTCAAGCTGTGACAGGGTATAGCTATACTGCTCCATGATCTTATTCACGAGCAATTTTTCACAGGCTTCCTTAGTCTGCTTATCTGCATCCTCTTTAGAAGCTGCTTCTAGGTGAAGCTCTATATTTTTTCCGATACGCACATTTTGTATGGCGTTCAGATTCATTTTATGCAGGCCATTATTCACTGCCTTTCCCTGTGGATCTAATAATTCTCTATGAGGCATGACCTTGATTTCTGCTATGAACTTCATTTTTTATGGATTATAAGGCAAATTTAGGATAAATAATTTATTTCTGTTGCTTTGCATGCGACATTCGGTTTAAAAACAATTAACAATCACAAGTTATTTTGTTTTTAACTTTACCCTATGATTCATAAAATAAAATCCGATCCAAATAAACCCCTAATTCTAATCACTAATGATGATAGTATCTACTCAAAAGGCATTCGCAGTCTTGTCGATGCAGTGAAAGATCTAGGACAGGTGGTAGTCGTAGCACCTAGTCTCCCGCAAAGCGGAATGGGGCATGCGGTGACACTGAAAGATCCTATTCGCTTGACTCCAATTGTTCGTTTTGATGGTGTATTGGCTAGTTATGCCTGCAGTGGCACTCCCGTAGATTCAGTAAAGATAGCTCGTGATATTATTTTAGATAGAAAGCCAGATATCTGTTTATCGGGAATCAATCACGGCTCGAATTCATCAATTAATATCATTTATTCAGGGACGATGAGCGCAGCGGTGGAGGCTGCTATCGAAGAAATTCCCTCCATTGGTTTTTCGCTTTGCGATCATGATTTAGATGCAGATTTTGAAACGGCTAAGCAAGTCGTTCGAAAATTGACTATACAAATGCTGGCTCACCCATTAAATAAGCCTAGCTTGCTCAATGTAAATATTCCTAAAGTCAAACCTGAGAACTTAAAAGGGTATAGGATATGCAGACAGGCTGTAGCTAAATGGGAAGAAGAATTTGAGGAGCGTATAGACCCGCGAGGTGGCAACTATTATTGGCTGACAGGGAAATTTGTCAGCTACGATGATGGTCATGATACCGATGAATGGGCTTTAGCGAATGATTTCGTTTCCGTGGTTCCTATTCAGTTCGACCTTACCAACTACCATAATATTAATTACATTCACAATAACTGGGAATTAAACTAATATTTATTAACAAATTATTATTAATCATTAACTATTATATGAGCTACAAAAGAATTATTGGTTACGAAAAGTTTGATAATATGATTACAGGCTTTATACTAGGAATAGCTGCCATTGCTATTACCTACTTACTTCAGGATTCTTTTTACAATGTCAGTGCTCTTGGAGAGTGGGGTGCGGGAATCAAACTGGATATGCTGAAGTTGAGTCTTCTAGGAGCCTTGTTTATTTTTCTTTTGTTAAACTATTTTGATAAGGTGTTTGCTATGAAAGGAGTTTTGATCGCTGTCATAATAGTGGCGATTTATTTAGTTTATAAAATATATTGGAATTGAATTCGAATACCACTTTATTCTTAGACAAAATGCCTGCCAGGTTAGACAAGGACCACGTAAGCTATTTTATGTGTAAATCAGAGGACGATATTGCACCCATGAGTGAATGCATTGGATATAATGTTTCGATGGAATATACAGGACGATTGCGGTGTATAGATTGTAAGAAGATAGTCAAAAAATTTTATGCGCCGGGACTTTGCTATATCTGCATGATGAGTTCTGCCTTGAACTCTCCCTGTATTATCAATCCAGAGTTGTGCGAAGCCCATTTAGGAAAAGGCAAAGTGCCTGAGTGGGAAGAAAAACACCACAATCAGCCGCATATAGTTTATCTAGCTAATTCTGGGGGATTGAAAGTGGGAGTAACCCGTGCAGATCAAATTCCCATTCGATGGATAGATCAAGGTGCGGACGAAGCTATAATTTTTGCTCATACGCCTTATAGACAGTTGGCTGGTTTGATAGAAATAATGTTGAAAAAAGTATTGAGTGATAAGACCAACTGGCGTGCTATGCTGAAAAATGTCAAGAATGAAGAAATAGAATTATTAGAAGAAAAACGAAAATATAGTCAATGGTTGATCGAAAATCAACAAGATTTTGAGCACTATATTTCAGAAGATGATACTGTATATCAATTAAATTATCCAACGACTGTTTTGTCTTCAACAATTCAATCTGTCAAATTAGATAAAGTTCCTAAGCTAGAAGGAGTCTTAACTGGAATCAAAGGCCAGTATTTAATTTTCGACGAAAAAACCGTTCTCAATATTCGCAGTCATGCAGGGTATGAAGTACAAATAATAGCTAATAACTAATAACGATTATCTAATTATGCAATGGACTAAGTTATTTGTTATTTTGGGAATAATGAGTTTGTTTCTGATATTCGTGAGATGGATTCCATTTTTCGCATATTGCGAATCAATTCTGATTTTACCTCAGATTATTATGAAAAAAAGAGAATTAAACTTAAAAAAACATACCAATGAGATAGTAAAAACGGTCAACCTAATTTAGGCATGGACAACTTTCAACTTGAAACTCACAACTTATAACTCTCTCCTGTGTTCGCCGAAGTCATACTACCTTTAAAATTAGCTGCCTACTATACTTATACTATACCAGACACTTGGCGTGAGAAGGTGGCTGTGGGAAAGCGTGTATTAGTACCTTTTGGTAAAAGCAAATACTATGCGGGTATTATCGCTAGAATTCATAC
Source organism: Sphingobacteriales bacterium (assembly GCA_021297855.1). Classification (GTDB taxonomy): domain Bacteria; phylum Bacteroidota; class Bacteroidia; order Chitinophagales; family JADJOU01; genus CHPMRC01. The sequence continues at coordinate 36,758 of JAJTHM010000063.1, forward strand.
TGAAAAACCAAATCTAGGACTAATTAAATCTATCGAAGAGGTTCTCGATGAGCAGCCTATACTATCTCAGATACAATTGGAATTCTGGGCTTGGCTGGCGAGCTATTATATGTGCACGATTGGCGAAGTGATGGAAACAGCGCTTCCAAATTACTTTAAGCTTTCGAGTGAACGATTTTTTAAACTGAGTGAGGATACCTTGGGAAATGAACAAATCGAATCGCTCATAGAAAATGGTAGCGAGGAAGATATGCTACTTGAGGCGATTCGCAGTTCAGGCCAACTTTCGTTTAAGGAAATCAAAGAAAATTTCGGCAATAAAAAAGGGCTTCACAGCCTGAATAAACTAATTGACTGCGGCTTGATAGAGCCGATAGATATAGTCAAAGATAAATACAAAGCACGCTATGAAAAGTTTATTCGACTGCATTATGACTATACTGATACGTTTAAAATCAATGAGGCATTTAATCTTCTTCAAAGTAAAAGCCCACAGCAGTATAAGGTTTTGATGACTTATTTCTCTTTGACAAAAAACTATGACGGCGTTTTAAAATCAGATTTATTGCACAAAGCGGATTCCAATGCTGCTGTACTGAAATCAATTATTGACAAAGGAATTTTAGTCGAATTTTCTCAACAGGTAGATCGCTTTTCTATTCAAAAAAATGTAGAAATACGAAAGGCTGTCCTGTGTTCGGACCAAGAACTAGCGTATAACTCTATTACAAATCAGCTTCAAGAAAAAAAAGTAGTTTTACTGCGAGGGATTACGGGCAGCGGTAAGACAGAGGTTTATATTAAATTGATTCAAGAGCATAAAGCACAAGGAAAAACCTGTTTATTAGTTCTTCCAGAGATTGCATTGACGCAGCAAATCGTCAGTCGATTGAATCACTATTTCGGAACAGATTTTTTAGTTTATCATTCGCTGATTAGCCAAAATAAACGGTATGAAATTTGGAAAAAAGTACAAGCAGGGGAGATCAGTTTTATTATTGGCACTCGTTCAGCGTTATTTTTACCTTTTCAGAATTTAGATTTAGCGATTATAGATGAAGAGCATGATAGTTCGCTCAAGCAGACCGATTCGAATCCTAAATTTCACCTGCGAGATAGTATAATTCATTATGCGCAGACTTTAGGAACTAAAATTCTTTTAGGCTCGGCTACGCCTTCAGTAGAAACTTATTTCAATGTATTACAGGGCAAATATGGTTATACAGAATTGCTGACTCGCTATGGAGCGGCTCAGATTCCAGAGATTGAATTAATTAATCTTCGTGAGCATGAAGTGGCGCAGGGCATGAAGAGCTTTTATTCTGAACAACTATTGAATGCCGTAACCAAGACGGTAGCAAATGGGCAACAAGCAATTTTATTTCAAAATAGACGAGGTTATTCGCCCTATATTCAGTGCAATACTTGTGGTTTCGTGCAGAAGTGTGACCATTGTGATGTGCGATTGACCTACCATTCTTACCATAAACTTTTGGTGTGTCATTATTGCAATAAAAAGTATAGTCTAAAGCCTACCTGTCTGGATTGCGGTAGTTCGGAACTCAAGACTAAAGGTCTAGGAACCCAAAAAGTCGAAGAAGAAATCAATTTATTTTTGCCAAACATGAAGCTAGGGCGACTAGACCTCGATGCGGCGGGAAGTATTGCTAAAATTGACCATATCTTAAATCAGTTCAAAAACAAAGATTTCGACGTTCTCATAGGCACACAAATGGTTTCTAAAGGTTTGGATTTTGAAAACCTAACCCTTGTCGGCGTCGTGCAGGCTGATATTTTCTTTTCATTTATCGAATATAAAACCGATGAAAAAGCCTTCCAAACCTTGCATCAAGTTTCAGGTAGAGTTGGTCGTGGTTTGCAGCCTGGGAAAGTTTTAATTCAGACGAGTGATCCTCAAAATAAGGTGATACAATTTGTCCTTAATAATGACTGGAAAGGTTTTGTGGAGCAAGAACTCAAAATGCGAGAAAAATTCATTTATCCGCCCTACTGTAAACTCTTAAAAATTTCTATTAAACATATCAAAGAAGATTTAGTCAAAATTTATGCCGATAAAATAGTCCTAAAACTCAATCAAACGATAAAAGGCATTGTCCTCGGGCCCAATATACCTCCTGTCTCTCGAATCCGAAATCAATTTATCCGAGAAATACTCATCAAGCTCCCTAAAAATAAATACTTGGCGGGCGAAAAACAAAAAATACAAGACGTGATAGCTAGTGAATTAATGACACTTGACAATCGCAATTTTAGCATAGATATTTTTGTCGATGTCTAATGAATGAAGCCAATAGACATAGGAATGTGGATAGAACTCGAAACGATTTTTAAGAATACATATATCTTTGCTCAATGACAGTTTTGGAATCCAAACTTATTTTTATCTATAAAAAAGTATCTTCTTTTCTCAAGAAGTATTTTAGGAATAAATATTGGACGGCTTTCATTGTTTTTATCATTTGGGTTTCATTTTTCGATAACAATAGCCTCATCCGTCAAGTCCAAAGAAAATATCAAATCGTAAAGTTAAATAAAGAAATCAACTACTACAGGAAAGAATTGGAAAAGACGAAACAAGAAGAGAAAGCTTTGAAATACAGTGATGAATATTTTGAAAAATTTGTCAGAGAAACTTATTTACTTAAGAAACCCGATGAGGTTCTTTATATTTTCTCTGAAAGCAAAAACTAGCCATTATAAAGTTTTAATTTGCCAAATGCATAATATTCTTGCTGATTATGAAATGCCCATGATTAAATAATCGTTCAAAGCTGATGAATTTAAACAAGGCATAGTAGGTAAATATTATAAAACAACTTATATTCACATGAAAAAAATTATTACTTAATAAACACTGTAAACTATTAGTATGTCCTACGAACTTCTTAAGAAAAAAATGTATGAAATCAAGCAATTGGAATCCATTGGGGCTTTGCTGAGCTGGGATATGGAAGTCATGATGCCCCATGGCTCTGATAGAGGCTTTCGAGCAGACCAATCTTCACTAATTAATGGATTGACCCATGAGCGCTTTACAGACCCTTCCTTGGAAAAGCTTGTAGATTCTTTATTAGACAATAAAATGCTCAATGAGCAGGAGAGAGAGGAAGTAAGAATTTTGAAAAAAAACATTGTAAAATCAAAAAAACTCAACAAAGAGTTTGTTGAACGCATGAGTAAGCTGACAAGTGAGGCCTACTCCTTTTGGGAAAAGGCTAAGGCCAATTCGGACTTCAAATTGTTTGAGCCGTCCCTGACCTCTATTGTCGAGATACTCAAGGAGAAATGTGAATTGATAAGCTATGAGGTACATCCTTATGATGCATTGATGGATGATTTTGAAGAAGGAATGACTGTAGCCAAATTGGATCCATTATTTGAAGATGTAAAAGTGCGGCTAGGTAGTTTGATTAAAAAAGTTCTATCCATTCAAGGTCCTAAAACAAATTATTTAAGTCAACAATTCGAAGTAACGAAACAGCAAAGCCTCATAAATAAAATTCTGGATCTCATGCAGGTCAATAAAGACCTTTTCCGCATGGATATTTCTTCACACCCTTTCTGCACCAATTTTCACAGTTCAGATATTCGAATGACAACCCGCTATAATGAAAATGACCTCATGTCTTCGATTTGGTCAGCTATTCATGAGAGTGGTCATGGACAGTATGAGATGGGGCTTAGTCAAGGTGTAGTAGGTATGCCATCTTCAGCAGCCGTTTCTCTGGGTATTCATGAAAGCCAATCTCGATTTTGGGAAAATAATGTAGGGCGCAGTCAAGCTTTTATTGACGCGATTTTTCCTCTTATAGTTGAGCATTTCCCTCTTCAAATGAAGGGCCTATCACCTAAAGATTTATTCTCTGAAATTAATTATGTCGAACCGAGTTTGATTCGAACCGAATCGGATGAATTGACTTATCACTATCACATTATGATACGCTATGAGATCGAGAAAAAACTAATCAGTGGTCAACTGAAAGTAGCGGATGTAAAGGAATATTGGAATGACATGTATAAGCAATATTTAAATATAGACGTACCTGATGACGCTAATGGCTGCTTACAAGATGTTCATTGGAGCTTTGGCGGTATGGGTTATTTTCCGACCTATTCTTTAGGTTCATTTTTTGCGGCACAGTGGTATTTGGAAATGAATAAGAACCATGCTTTAATCGATCAAATCAAACAAAATAAATTTAAAGAGATCAATCAATGGCATAGCGAACATATTCATCAATACGGCTCCCTCTATACTTCCGAGGAGCTTTGCATAAAAGCTACAGGTAAGCCTTTAGATTTTGGATGTTTCGAACAGTTTGTTTTGGAGAAACATGATCTTATTTAGTTTGGATTTTAATCGAGCTGTATCATTAACATAACTCAATTTATTCCGCAAATGGAGTAGTTTGGTTCCAATTATTAGTGATTATTCAGGCATTTTAGCTAATTCTATCGCTTCTTTTTCTTGTTAACAAATACCTTTATTTGATATTGATTTTATTCTTTTTTTTGCTTACATTTGTATAAAGACAAAGCATATGTTTAGTAGATTTTTATTAGTTGCTTTAATTTTCCCCTTGATAGGGAGCCAATTGTTGGGACAAGAATTGTTTCGAATGAATAATGTACCTGTGTTTCACGGTACTAAGCAGCTTATGAATCCTTTTACTGGCGGCATGAATAGCTGTTTAGTGAATCAAATCGACCTGAATAATGATAAAATCAAGGATTTAGTGATTGTGCACCAGGTTGGCGTGAGTGCAGGGAGAATACAACCTTATATTCAAAAAACGAATGGAGATTATATTTATGCGCCACGCTATGAAGCCTTTTTCCCCAAGAAAGGGCATTATATTTTTACCTTACATGATCTGAATGAAGATAGCACGGAGGATTTAATCCTTCAAACAGAAAGTTATTTTTTAATCTATTATTCTAAGAGAACCAATGATACTACATTTCAATTTGAATTTTATGACTCATTAGAATTTACAAGTTATGACCCACTATATGGCAAACAGCAATTATTAGGACTCAATAAATATCTTCCAGTTTTCGAAGATTTGGATAGTGATGGCGATAAAGATATTGTTTATGTCAATAGAACTGGCAATTTGCTTTGGTATTATAAAAATTACAAAAAGGAGCTTGCTCTTCCATCGAATGAAAATATGTGGAAAAGCGATAATAAATATTATGGTTTATTCTGCTTTGCAGATTTTTATCCTTTAAAGATTAAATCTGGCTGCTTCACAAGCATGATGAAGGGATTGACCCCACCTCAAAAAGAGCCAATATTAACCCCTCGTCACGATGAATATCAAATGTTTTGGAATATTGATGTAGATGGTAATAAATTGTATGACTTGGTTGTCTATAGTGAAAATCAAAAAAATGCCCCTTTGGGCTTAAATATTGGAACTAAAGACTCAGCCTATATTGTACAAGATGACATTTATTTTCCAAGTTATTCAGAAAAACCTATCAATCTCATGATGCCTATTGGCTTTTGGCATGATATGAATAATGATAAAGCAAAAGATATTGCTGTTTCTTTTCTTATTGAAAGAGACTTTTCTGGAGTCCAAGTATCACAAAAGCTTTTCAATGATGATATAAACACCATTCATTTATATAAAAATGTTGGCAAAAGAAAGTCCTTTAATACCAAATCAGGAACCTTTCATGATAGCTTTGCTTTTAGCGGTGACGATTTTCTGTCAAATGAAACTATTGATGTGGGTACTGGTTCGGCGCCAGTTTTTTATAATTATGATAAGGACAGTCTAATTGACCTTTTAATCCCCAATATTTTGAAAAGAGATTCTTGGGAGATTGCCTATATCACCTATTATCGAAATATAGGAAACAAAAAGCAGCCTATATACAGATTAGAAGATAACGATTTGCTGAAGTATAAATCCAAAAACAGAGGAAATATAAAAATAGCTGTTGGGGATTTAAATGGAGATAAAGAAGACGATCTTTTAATTACTTCATTTGATCGAAATCTAAGTGGAGCTTTTGCTACCAGCAGCAACTTGCCAATCATCGGGGAGATGTATTTTCATCAAAAGGGGTCTGGCGGAGCCTTTATTTATACCACCCAAAGTCTTAATTTGGAGTTTGAAGATAAGTTTGGTCGAACGAATATATGCTTATACGATATTGATAAGGACGGGAAAACAGATATGCTAATGGGGGATTTATTTAAACTAAAATATTATCGAAATATTGGGACGACAACAGTTCCACAATTTTTAACCCCGACCTGCGATTCGGTGATTAATCCAGAGGATTTAATAGACCCAATCTATCTCCCTTACCCATTTTTATTTCACCCAGCGGTTTGGAAGGATCCAAAAGATAACAAAGATTATCTGATTTTTGCCTATGATCGATATCATGCTAAAGTTGGAAAGGCTTTGATTGACACTCAAAAACTCAATAATAATCGTTCATTATTGGTTAAATTGGAGCATAAAAATTTATATCCTAACTATACCATAAATCAAGATCCAACTATTTCTATAAAAGATGTCACAGACGATGGTAAGGAAGAAATTATATTTGGAAACTATTCAGGAGGTGTTCAGATGTTTTCTATTGATAGCCTAACAGGCGTCAAGGATCCTCCTCCACCGCCAGTTGGCATTGTTGTAGCCAATAAATCAATGGATTTTACAGTTTTTCCTAATCCTAGTTCCGCAAAGCTAAACTTTGAAGGACTAGATAAAACTAAAGTCTATACCATTTATATTTTTTCCATCGAGGGTCGACTCATTCAGTCTTCAGAGAATTTCAACTTCGATATGACATTGGATATTGCACATCTAAATCATGGCATATACTGGTTGAATATTGTAAATGAAGAGTTAGGCAGTAAAACGATCAAATTTCAGAAAAACTAACTTGTTGCTATAAAATTTGACATATTGTCGTTTATTCTTTGACATTTTGAAGTTATTTTTATACATTTTAATAAGTATTGTGAATATACTTCTACTTGTTTGCATTGGCCTAGTTTTTGATGTATATATTTGTACTAAGTTAATTATTGAATAATGGAAGCGAGTTTTAGTGATAAGGTTAAGGAAATTTTACGTTTCAGTAGAGATGAGGCAATTAGGTTGAATCATGATTGTATAGGAGCAGAGCATATTATACTAAGTCTCATTCGTGAGAAGGAAGATTTTGTTTGTCAATCCTTAATCAATTTGAATGTTGATCTTATTGCATTCAAAAAGCAGCTCGAAAAAGCGGTTTCCCAAAATACTGGTTCTATCTTAAATAAGAATAGCGATATTCCGCTTACCAAGCAAACAAACAATATTCTTAAAGTAGCCATTTTAGAAGCCAAGAAGTATAAAAGTCCTATAATTCAAACGGAACATGTTATGTTGGCAATACTTCGATCGAAAGATAATATAGTCAGTCAGGTATTTCGCGATTATGATATCGATGATAAAGTTTTCAGAGACCACTTTGAAACTACTTTGAACTTTGCCCCTAAAGCTATGTATGAAAACGATGATGAGGATAGTTTTGAAGATAATTTAAATCCTAAGAAAGTCACTAGTCCTAGATCTCGGTCGAATTCCAAATCCAAAACGCCTGTTTTGGATAGTTTTTCTAGAGATGTAACCAAGCTGGCAGAAGACAATACTTTAGATCCGATAGTCGGAAGAGATGAGGAAATAGAGCGAGTATCTCAAATTTTAAGTCGGAGAAAAAAGAATAATCCTATTCTCATCGGTGAACCAGGAGTCGGTAAGACGGCCATCGTGGAAGGTTTGGCCCTGCGCATTGTGCAAAGGAAAGTTTCCCGCATCTTATTTGATAAGAGAGTGGTCATGTTGGATATGGCTGCCATTGTAGCTGGAACTAAATATCGCGGTCAGTTCGAAGAAAGGATAAAAGCTATCATGTCGGAGCTGGAGAAAAATAAGGATGTCATTTTATTTATTGATGAACTTCATACCATCGTCGGAGCTGGAGGGTCTTCGGGCTCATTGGATGCATCAAATCTTTTTAAACCAGCCTTAGCACGCGGAGAATTGCAAGTGATTGGCGCATCTACACTAGATGAATATAGACAATATATTGAAAAGGATGGAGCCTTAGCCAGAAGATTTCAAAAGGTACAAATTGACCCACCTTCTGTAGAAGAAACAATCGTAATTATAAAAAATTTAAAGTCAAAATACGAAGACTATCACAATGTATTATATGATGACAAAGCAATAGAAGCAGCTGTCAAAATGAGTCAGCGTTATATAACAGATAGATTTCTTCCCGATAAGGCGATTGATGTAATCGATGAAGTAGGCGCTAGAGTGCATATTAAGAACATAAAAGTTCCAGAGGAAATAGTTAGTTTTGAAGAACGCTTAGAGGACTGCAAGTTGAAGAAAGAAGCAGCAATAAAGGTTCAGGATTTTCAAAAAGCGGCCGAATATAGAGATCAGGAAAATGAACTTAAAGCGGAGTATGAAAATCTTAAATTGAAATGGGAAAATGATGTCAAGGGCTCTAAGTATCCTATCACAGAAGATCATATTGCCGAAGTTATAGCTATGATGACCGGGATACCAGTGGCAAAAGTTGCTTTTGATGAATCCTCCAAACTTAAAAATATGAAGGCTGAACTTAAAAAATCAGTCATCGGTCAAGATACAGCTATAGAGAAAATTACTAAAGCTATTCAGCGCAATAGAATTGGACTCAAAAATCCCAATAAGCCAATAGGAATCTTTGTCTTCTTGGGTCCCACAGGAGTAGGCAAAACAGAGCTTGCAAAAACGATAGCTAAAATTCTTTTTGAGTCAGAGGAATCCTTAATTAGGATCGACATGAGTGAATATATGGAAAAATTTACCTTATCTAGATTGGTTGGAGCTCCTCCAGGCTATGTAGGATATGAAGAGGGCGGTCAATTGACAGAAAAAGTTCGACGAAAGCCATACGCAGTTATACTGTTTGATGAGATAGAAAAAGCTCACCCAGATATTTTTAATTTATTATTACAAGTATTTGACGATGGACAGTTGACAGATGGCTTGGGCAGAAAAGTGGACTTTAAAAACACCTTGATTATTATGACATCGAATGCAGGTGTGCGCGATTTGAAAGACTTTGGTCAGGGAGTAGGTTTTGCAACCCAAACTAAACAAGATAATAAAGATGAATATGTCAAAACCGTTTTAGATAAGGCTTTGAAAAAGACTTTTGCGCCTGAATTTCTCAATAGATTAGACGATGTCATTTTATTCAATTCATTAGAACCTCAGCATATCCTTCAAATTGTAGATATTTTGCTTTCAAGTTTGAAAAAGCGTATGCTTGAACTTGGTTATCCATTTGAAGTTACAGATAGAGCTATAGAATATATCTGTGAAAAAGGTTATGACGTGCAATTTGGTGCTAGACCTCTACAAAGATCGATACAAAAGCATATAGAAGATATGCTTGCAGAGGAGATTTTAAATAGTGAATTGCTAGAAGGAGAAAGCTTAGTAGTGGACTATGATGAAGAAAACAAGAAAACTTTTGCCACACGTTTAGTTGATTTTTCTGAAAAGCTAAATTCACCAATAGATGAAGTAACAATTACTAATTAATTATTAACCAAATAAAATCAAAAAAAAATGGGACTATTAGATTCGATCAAAGGCCTTTTTACTTCGGCGACAAACAAAATTGAAGAAACAGCAGAAATAGCAAAAAATGTAGTAGAGAATTCTGCTGAATCCATTGATGAGATTAAAAATGCTGTAAGTAATGCAGCGAATGAAATCGCAGAAAGTGGTAAGGAGTTTATTGATAAGTCCACAGAATCCTTATCTCATGCAAAAGATGTAGTTGTGGAGAAGGGAAATGAAATTATTGAAACAGCGAAAGAAACTCTAAAAAAAGAGGATACAACCGATAATACCGAAAGTAAATAAACACCATAATCTCTTATATATAATTAATAGTTACCTATTTTTAGGTAGCTATTAATTATAAACTTACTACTTTCCATCTCAATACTAATAGGGAGAGGAGAACATAAGTTAGAATGGCGAGAGATATACCTAAATACTTTAAAGTAAGTAATCCAGCTAATCCAATTAATCCAACAAGGATAAATGGCAGATTTCCTTTAAATTGTTTCTTAATTGATTTATTGGAAAACATAGGTGTGTTGCTTATAAGCAAATAGTTGATTAACACTACCATTGCTATGAGAAGCCATAAATTTTTATCCATGAAATTTATAAGATTGAAATCATTGCTCAGCCAAGATAAATAAATACCCAGAATCATTAGCGTATTGGATGGGGTATTGAGGCCATAAAAATACTCGGAATCTCTGGTTTCAAGATTGAATTTAGCGAGGCGAAATGCGGAATAAATAGGAATAGTCAGCGGTAGAATAAATAATAAGATTCCTTGTATATTCAATTGAAATTGCATTTCAGGATTAAACATTCTTAAAAGCATAAAACCCGGCACCAATCCAAAACTTATTACATCTGCCAATGAGTCTAACTCTTTGCCAATATTGGATTGAATATTCATTTTCCGCGCCATAAAGCCATCCAAAAAATCGCATATCAAGCAGAAAGCAATACAATAAGGCACAAAGGTATCGAGCTTAGAAATCAAACTGTAAACACAAAATGCTCCAGAGAACAAATTCAATGCTGTAAACAGATTTGGTAAGCTATGTAAATCTCTTTTGCGCAAAACTATCCTATTCTAATATCTAACTTCTAATATCTCAAATCTATTTTATCCCTTCTTATCCAATAAATTCATACCTTGAATCTGTTTGAGACTCTTCTCCATACCATCTACAGAACCGTCTAAAAATATAACATTCCCTTTGCCTTGTTCGGCGAAATGCTTGATAGATTCTGTCCATATAGAGAACATAACCAGTGAAGAATCTAGTTTAGCCTCTTCCATTTCCTTAGCTGCTATAGCCATACCCTTAGCTACTTCTTCTCTGAATAGTGCAACACCTTGACCTCTCAATTGTGCCGCTTCTTTTTCAGCCTGCGCTTGTATTTTGATAGCATTTCCCTCTGCTTCGGCCGCTTTCGTTTTCGTGATTAGAAGTGCTTGACCTTCATTTTCTGCAGCCGCTTTGAGATTGCTAGAAGCTACTACCTGCGCCATGGAACGCATGATGGCCTCATCAAAAGCGATATCATTTAGTTGTAAATCCAATAAATGAAAACCCCATTCTGCCAAAGTACCATCTAGATGATCTTTAACTTCATCCACAATTTCTTTTCTAAGCAATAAAATTTCACTTTGTTTTTTAGTAGCTACAAATGCTCTTATAGAACCTTCAATACTTCTGACGAGAGTCTGCATAAAGTTTCTATCATCAATAAATTTAAAAGCAACCTTTTTAATTGTTTCCTCTGTACCGTCTATTACGGAATATAGGAGCATAGCCTTGAAATTGACATTCGCTTGATCTATCGTTATTGCCATAAATTCTAGCTCTGCTGAACGGTTTTGAATAGATACTCGTTTGAAAATTTGTTCTAAAATAGGGATTTTAAAACTCAAACCTGGTTGGAGTACTCGACGATATTTACCAAACATGGTGATGACTGCTACCGTGCCTTGCTGCACAGTGACAAGTCCGCTAAATAGAATAATAAGTCCTAAGAGCAATAATGGAATCCAAGTGAATAACATAGTTTATTTTGATTTTAAGGGTTAAATTTTTAATTTGAAGCCAAGATAAGCCAATTTAAATAGGATGAATTGAATTAATTAAACATTTTACTCACAATAAGTTCCTTTTTTTCTTTATCTGTATAGTCATAAAATCCCTCACCTGACTTTTTACCAAGGTAACCCGCAGTAACCATATTGACGAGAAGTGGACATGGTGAGTATTTTGGATTTCCAAAACCATCATGCATCACTCTAAGTATAGCCAGACAAACATCCAATCCTATAAAATCAGCCAATTGCAAAGGTCCCATTGGATGTGCCATGCCTAGTTTCATCACCGTATCAATTTCTCTTACCCCAGCAACACCTTCAAACAAAGTAGAAATGGATTCGTTGATCATAGGCATTAGAATTCTATTCGCTACAAAACCTGGATAATCATTTACCTCCACAGGTATTTTCCCTAATTGAATAGATAAATCCATTATCAACTTTGTTACTTCCTTATCGGTAGCATACCCGTTTATTATTTCAACTAGCTTCATAATTGGAACTGGGTTCATAAAATGCATGCCAATTACTTTTTGTGGCCTTTTTGTAGCCGCGGCTATTTTTGTAATGGAAATAGACGAGGTATTGCTGGCTAATATGGCATCGATAGGAGCGTGGTCATCAATCTGAGAAAATATTTTGAGTTTTAAATCTTGATTTTCGGTTGCCGCTTCTACGACGACATCTGCAGATTTTACTCCATTTGGAATATCTGTAAAGGTAGAAATATTTCTTAAGGTAGCCGTTTTAATCGCCTCATCCAAAATACCTTTAGCTATCTGCCTATCTAGGTTACTACTGATAACAGTTATAGCCTTATCCAATGCAGATTGTGATACATCAATTAGACTCACTATATGTCCCGACTGAGCAAATACGTGCGCTATTCCATTACCCATTGTCCCTGCACCTATTACTGAAATATTCATTTATATATATTTTAAAGTGCAAAATTAGATGACAATATCAATTGACAATAATTTTTTTAGAATACTCATTAGTATATTTTGTAAAGTTTACAGTTTTACAATTTATCAACCATGAAAGTAAAATCTAATTAATTATTCATTAAAATTCAACTTTATAAGAGATTGATTTTCTAAATTATATAATTTTAAATCTAAAATAGAGTACAAATGAAGCAATTATTGTATTTATTTACTACATTTGCGCCGCAATTTTAAATTCTTAAAAAAGCATTTATTTTAAATTATAGTAAATAAAATGATTATGTCCAAGGCACTTATATACGCAATCATTGTGTCAGTCGTTACAGTAACAGCTTGCGTTACATATTTTTTCCCAACCATTAGTGATATACACTCGTATTTAACTAGTGAAGGAAGAGTGAAAAACAAAGAATATAACTCAATAGATACAATTTCTTTCGAGCCTCAAAGAGATGATACTGAGAAAACTACAGCATCCTTTGTGGAGAACCCAAGAGTTAATATAGAAAAAAATAGTATAGACGCGAATGCTAATGCTAATTTTGAAGGCAATCCATTGAAAACTGAAATTATTCAAGATGAAATACCCGTTAATAAAAGTTTCTAAATAGAAAGCTTATGAAAGTGAGTAATACTTTTAAAATAGCTCTGGCCTCTGCGGCAGGTGCTATTGTAGTCTCGTCAACTGTTTTATTTCCATTCATAAAGGACTTGAATAAAACTATTACAGAGGAAAAAGTCGTTCATACGATTGCTGATAAGGAATCTAACAAATCGGTTCAGGTTATTTCTAAGATTCAAAACAATACTTCAGTCGCTCAGAGCCCAATCGGAAGTAGAAAGGAAAATCCATCCATCAATTCCTCTACAATTCGCTCAACAAATGATCCGAATTTACACAGCTCAGATACCGTAAAAAGCAATTTGCTTTTAGAGGATATTCCTCATTAAAAGTGAAACTAAGCCACATATTTCCCAATTCTTTATTAAATTTGTCTCTATGTGAATAAATTATCCACATACTAAAAATTTAAGTATCCAACAATGAAGATTCTAAAGTTTATAACTATCTTTTGTAGTTTTCTTTACTCTTGTCAGTTTTTTGAGAAGAAGGAAAATACAAATGAAAACACAACCAATGCATCTCCCGTAAACAATGAAATAGCAAGACTTTCAGAGCGATTAATTGACTCTCCTAAAAATGCTTATATTTATTTTCAGCGAGGAAAGCTTTATTGGCAAAATTATGAAAATGAAAGGGCATTGAATGACTTCTATAAAATGGTTTCATTTGATTCAACTAAACCTATCTATTATGAAACATTAGCAGAATTTTTTGTACAAAATGCGAATGTGGAAAGAGGTATTGATGCCTTGGATTATGCCATAAAACTCGATCCTGAAAACGCTCGATATCATGTCATGCAGGGTAAATATAGTTTAATTCTTAAGCGTTATCAAGATGCTATAAATCATTTAAATAATGGACTAAAAAGAGATGTGTTTTATCCAGAGGCCTACTTTTATAAAGGCTTGGTATATAAAGAATCAAATCAAATGGATAAAGCCATTTCTAATTTGACCACTGCTACAGAGCAAGACCCTACATGGGATGCCCCTTTTGAAATTTTAGGGGATATCTATGCAGACAAAAAGGATAATCTTTGCCTTAAGTATTATGATAATGCAGTCAAAGCAAATTCAAAAAATACCTCGGCGGTCCTTCAAAAGGCTTATTTTCTGCGTTCGATTGGGAAGTTAAAAGAGGCAGAGACTATCTACGAAAATTTAGTATTGCAATCTCCACAGAATGCAGATGCTATCTACAATTTAGGAGTCATAGCCTACGATCAAAAACAATATGATAAGGCATTGAAGAAGCTTAAAATCTGCATTCAAGTGGATCCCAAGCATGCCCTTGCATATTATATGATTGGCAAAACTCAATTGGCCTTAGGTAATAAACCGTTCGCGAAAAATGCTTTTGAAAATGCGCGAAACTTTGATACTACTATGATAGAAGCAACTAAAGAATTGGAAAAATTTTAGTTAGTAATGGGGGAAATTGAATTGAACAAAGAAGAACAAGTAGTCACCATTTATTCAGATTTTTTCCTTTATGGAGATTTAGCTACGGATATTTTAGCAAAAGAATTCACCCAAGAAATCGAAACACTATGGAATGAACCAGAAGGGATCATTGAACTGGACGAAACTAAATATGTAGTCCAATTCAAAATGAAGGGTCTTTACTCACCGAAATTAAGCGTTGAAGATGTTTTGTCCAATACCAATCCAAAAAATAATTATTATCGAGTAGAAGATTATTCGCCTTTAAATATATCATGGGTAGATGGTATAGGATCTAATACGGGATATATGTTTATCGAAAATCTATACAGCGGCTCTACAACAGGTGCGCATGAGTACGGACATAGTCTAGGGTTAGAGCATCCAGAAAACTTAGTGATCATAGGCCAGGGGAGACCTGGTATAATGTATCCGAGAGGTACCTTAGTGGATGCAGAATATCAATATGATCCTCATATAAAACCAGGAGAAAAAGGAGGCACCATACATCCAATGTATCGCAGAGTCTTACAACAAGATATAGACAATTTAAACTTACCTAAACTAATCAAGAAAAACCAAAATTATATAGGTCAGTTTACATCACAGTTTCACCCGAAGCATCGAAAACCAGAGCATGTTTAAGTTAACTTAACATCATAAATTTAATTATTTCATTGCTGAATAATGGAATCTAACTCGGAAACCTTCTTTTCTAATTCTATAATCCGCTCTTTATCACTTTTGAATTTCACTTTCTGAGATTCGTCGTACCATTTTTTATAGCCGAGGTAAACTCCAGGAATAGTCATCATTATTATCAGCCCTAGCCAAAGCCAGTTTTGACTTTTATTGAGATCAGCAGTTGACCGATTCATTCTCAAATGTAATCTTGTAAATCGCGCTAACAAAAAAGTGGCCCAGCCAATAAATAGACAATTTATCAAATAGAAATAAAGACCTCCTAAAAACCATGTCCAATCTAAATGAGCTATGCCATAACCAGCTGTGCATAATGGAGGCATACACGCCGTAGCCACAGCGACACCTGAAATAACCTTGGTTCCATCGTGCTTGACTATACCTATAAATCCCGCTAACCCTCCAAATAAAGCCAATAATATATCAAATATAGTAGCATTTTTAAAAGCGCTTAACTGCAATGTATTGAAATCAAAAGGTGTCAATATGAAAAATAGACTACTCGCTGTCAAACAAATCACTGTCATATAAAGCCAATTTATAATGGCAATTCGTTTTATTCTATTGTCTTGAATCGCTAATCCAAATGCAAAACCTAAGATAGGACCCATCAAAGGAGATATGAGCATAGCGCCAATAACCGCACTAACGCTATCTGTATTGAGGCCAATACAAGCGATGATCATGGCAAAACCCAATAACCAAAAGTTGTATCCTTTGAGTCGGACACCTTCTATGATCTCTTCGTAGGTCTCTTGTTCAGATTCTTCTGGATAAAGGTCTAGAAAGGATTTTATGACTTTTTTCATTATATTTCAGAATTTATCTCTCTTCAAATTTAGGACAATTTCCCTATAAAAAAGGTGAAAATTGAATAGATAAATGATGAAATTGTAAAGTTTTCTTATATTTGTCTTATCTGAAGATGTGATAAGATTAAAGAAATGGAAAAGAATTTTAATGCAAAAGAAGTAGAGAAAAAGTGGAGTGAGTATTGGTTAGAGAATAAAACTTTTAAATCAACTATAGACGAAAGCCGTCCTTCCTATACTGTTTTAATACCCCCGCCCAATGTCACAGGGGTGCTGCATTTCGGGCATGTACTCAACAATTCACTTCAAGATTTTTTTATACGCAAAGCACGCAAGCAGGGATTTAATGTTAATTGGGTTCCAGGTATTGACCACGCAGCGATAGCTACGGAAGCGAAGGTTGTTAGTTATCTTAGAGAGAAGGGGATAAAGAAAAGTGATCTGACTCGGGAACAATTTCTTGACTATTGCTGGGAGTGGAAGGAAAAATACGGTGGTATAATCATAGACCAACTTAAAACGATAGGCGCTGGTTGTGACTGGGATCGAGTCACTTTTACTTTAGATGACCATTACTACAAAGCCGTCATTAGGGTATTTGTTGATCTATATAAAAAAGGTTACATCTACAAAGGTAAGCGAATCATCAACTGGGATTGTGAAGCCAAAACAGCACTGTCTAATGAAGAAGTGATCTATAAAGAAGGTGGAGAGCAGGGACAACTTTTCCATTTGAGATACAAATATGCGGATGGTAGTGGATACCTGACAGTAGCTACAACAAGACCTGAGACCATTTTTGCCGATATGGCGGTAGCTGTAAATCCTGATGACGAGCGATACATAAGTCTATTGGGAAAGGAAGTTCTAATTCCATTGATTAATAAACCTATCAAAATCATAGCAGATAGTTATGTCGATAGAGAGTTTGGGACAGGATGCTTGAAAGTTACTCCAGCACACGATATCAATGACTATGAAATAGGACTTCGTCATAATTTAGAAGTGATTGATATTTTGAATGATGATGGCACCGTCAATGAACTTTGCGGTTATCCTGAATTTATTGGTAAAGATAGATTCAAAGTGCGAAAAGAAATTAAAGCCAAGCTGGAAGAAGCAGATTGCCTCGAGAAGATAGAAGATATAGTAAATAAAGTTGGTCGAAGTGAACGAACCAATTCGGTCGTAGAACCAAAATTGTCACTTCAATGGTATGTGGATATGAAAAATATATCCAAGAAAGCCTATGAGGTAGTTATGAGCGATGAAGTTCAATTCTTCCCTGCTTACCACAAAAATACGTTTAATCATTGGATGACCAATATTCGCGACTGGTGTATTTCTCGTCAGTTATGGTGGGGACATCGAATTCCTGCTTGGTATGATGCCGATGGCAATTACTATGTAGGCGAGACAATAGTAGATGCCTATGAACAGTATGAATCTTACCTTAAAGCAAATAATCGTCCATCCTCTGGAGGGATAGAGGGAGGTCAGTTAAAACAAGATGAAGATGTCCTCGACACTTGGGCATCCTCTTGGTTATGGCCTTTAGAGGTTTTTAATGGTTTCGAGCATTACAATAAAGAAACTGGTAAAATTGATTTTGAAAAATCAAAGGAATTGAGTTATTATATTCCTTCCAAAGTTATAGTAACTGGACCAGATATTATGTTTTTATGGATAACGAGAATGGTTATAGCCAACTATGAATACACAGATAGAAAGCCATTTGAGAAAGTATTTTTTACAGGTACAGTGAGAGATAAATTAGGAAGGAAAATGTCTAAGTCCTTAGGTAATTCTCCCGATTTATACGAAATGATTGATAAATACAGTATGGATGGTATTCGCTACGGAATGATGAGTATCAGTCCTGCGGGTAATGATATAATTTTTGAAGAAAAAAACCTAGAAATTGGCCGTAATTTTTCTAACAAAATTTGGAATGCATTCCGCCTAATCAAAGGCTGGGAAGTCATTGAAGGAAAGAATGAAGAAAATACAGCTGTGTTCGATTGGTTTGAAGCCTTGTTACAAAAAAATGTCAATAGTTTTCTTGAAAACGTAGATCAATTGAGAATTTCAGAAGCCTTGAAAGATTTATATTCCTTCGTTTGGGATGATTTATGTTCTTGGTATCTAGAAATGATTAAACCAGACTTTGAGAAGCCTATAGATTCTTTTACGTATGCTAAAACCATTAGTTATTTTGAAACGGTGGTTTCTCTTCTAAATCCAATTATGCCATTCATAACAGAGGAAATTTGGGGTTATATAAAGGATAGGGATCAGTCTGACCTATGTTCAGAACATCAATTGCCTCAAAATGCTAAATTCAATGATGCAATTATTCAAAAACAGAAGTTATTCGCAGAATTAATCATTAAAACGAGAGAAGTTCGGGCGAATCTAAAATTAAAGAATAGAGAAACGATAGGGCTAGGAATAGATGCAGAATTATTGAACGAAATTGAACCATTCATAGCTAAAGTAAAGAAATTAGTCTGGGCTGAGAATATTGACACGAATACCGAGGTTCATACGACTAACACAGTTATCGTCAATGGTAAGAAGGTGGTGATCTTATCTGACAAGAAGATTGACGATGCGGATGCTTTAAAGAAAATTAAAGAGGATATTGAATATACGAAGGGATTCATCAAATCCATAGAATCGAAGCTCAATAATGAGAAGTTCTCGGCTAACGCTCCTAAAAAGGTCTTAGAAATGGAAAGAAAAAAACTCAGTGATGGACAAGAAAAACTAAAACAACTAGAAAAAATGCTTGCACACAACCCGTAAAGACCCAATTTATTGCGTCTCTATAGAAGGTAAAAACAGCGCATGCGTTGTATCAACCCTTTGTCTCAACTAAGTAAGGAGGTTGCATGCAGCGTCTCCACAATAAAAACAACTAAACAACTGTAAATATGAATAATAAGAAAAACGATTCCCAATCTAAATTTGTCATAGTCAAAGAGAGCTACTCTCAGAACCTAATTAGCACGATAATTAATGCGGCTAAGAATAAAAATTTAATCACCATCCACTATTACTCAAATGAGAAGGGTATAACTGAACGTGATATTGAACCCATGGATGTCGTAATCAGAAATGGTAAAAAGAATTTAGTAGGATGGTGCAGACTTCGTGAAGACTGGAGAACCTTTCGATTGGATAGAGTCAACTTTATCAAAATACATTTAGGTGAGACCTTCCCTAAACGTGAAGGCTATAACAGAGCAGACTACCAAGACGAGGGGGTTTCATTTAATGTAAACGAAACGGTGCGCACACCTGTATCCACTGGTCGTCCAAATAAAGAGTTTGCTTTTAATACAGACAATATTAAAACCATGTCTGAAAATAAACTTAACTTCTCTAATGACGAAGTGAAGACATATAGCGATGATGAGGAAGATATGGCGTTGTAGTTTTGAATGATTAATTCTTTTTTGTGAATAAGTTAAAGACTGCATTTTATATTTTAGCTTTTGTTTTTCTCAGTAATTCCTTGTTGTCACAAACGCAAGCTGAAATGAATAAGGAGGCAATAAAATCATACGAAAAATCAGATTTAGAGTTAAATAATTTGTATAAGAAATTTATTAACTTAATTGAAGGGGAAACGAAAACACTTTTTATTCAGGCTCAGCGAAACTGGATTGCTTTTAAGGAACAACAATGTAAATTTGAAGCTAGTATATATGAAGGAGGTAGCATTCAACCTTTAATAAAATTTGATTGTTTAGATAGAATAACAAAATCAAGAAT
The DNA here is from genome assembly GCA_021297855.1 of Sphingobacteriales bacterium. GTDB lineage: Bacteria > Bacteroidota > Bacteroidia > Chitinophagales > JADJOU01 > CHPMRC01. Next base: position 56,829 of record JAJTHM010000063.1, read on the forward strand.
CAGTGAATTAAAAGAGATAATTGACGAAACACTTCCTAAATGACCGTCCATCAAAATATTAAAAATTAAGAATTTAAAATTACATTATGTATAGTATTATCAACATTCATGCACGTCAAATCTTAGACTCACGAGGTAACCCTACGGTAGAGGTAGATGTAGAAACCGAAGGTGGACACAAGGGGAGAGCCGCAGTGCCGAGTGGCGCTAGTACTGGTATTCATGAAGCGGTGGAGCTCAGAGACGAAGATAAAAGAGTTTATCTAGGAAAAGGTGTTCTCAAGGCTGTTCATAACGTGAATGAAACTATATTCAACGAACTCGTAGGCTATGATGTGCGCGAACAGGAATTGATTGATAAAATCTTGCTGGAACTAGATGGAACTGAAAACAAGTCCAAACTAGGTGCCAATGCCATGTTAGCTGTATCTATGGCCCTAGCCAAGGCTGCTGCAGCAAGTTCTAATTTGCCTCTATATAGATATATTGGTGGCGTCAATGCGAAAACGCTTCCTGTGCCTATGCTCAATATCTTGAATGGAGGCGCACACGCAGATAACTCCATCGACTTTCAAGAGTTTATGGTGATGCCTACGAAGGCTGCAAGCTTTAGTCAATCATTGAGAATGGGTGTAGAGGTATTTCATGCCTTGAAAAAAGTATTGAAAGATGCTGGCTATAGCACTAATGTTGGGGACGAGGGAGGATTTGCACCGAATATCAAATCCAATGAAGAGGCGATTGAAATCGTCCTTAAGTCTATTGAAAAAGCTGGTTTCAAGCCAGGAGAAGATATCTTCATAGCTATGGATGCCGCTAGCAGTGAACTATGGAATGAAAAAGAACAGGCCTATATTTTCCATAAATCGGATAATAGAAAACTTTTAAGTGATGAAATGGCGGCTTACTGGGCAGATTGGTGCTCTAAGTATCCAATAGTGAGTATTGAAGATGGTATGGCGGAAGACGACTGGAAAGGCTGGAAAGCACTAACTGATAAAGTAGGGAAGAAGGTTCAGTTAGTGGGCGACGATTTATTCGTCACCAATGTCAAGCGATTAAAGCAAGGAATCGACACACAAACTGCTAATGCCATTTTAGTGAAGGTAAACCAAATAGGCACATTGAGTGAGACTATAGCCGCTGTTCGTATGGCACAGAATGCACAGTTTAATTCTGTAATGAGTCACCGAAGTGGTGAAACGGAAGATGCGACTATTGCCGATCTTGCTGTGGCTCTTAACTGTGGTCAAATAAAGACGGGCTCTGCTTCTCGCTCAGATCGTATGGCGAAATACAACCAGCTACTAAGAATAGAAGAAGAACTTGGCGAAACCGCTTATTTCCCTGGGACACATTTGAAGTTTGGGAGATAGGAATCAATTAGTTTATGGCCTCTAAGCTATTTTTCATTGTCCCTGCTTTCAGTATTCTGCTCAATTTCTTTTTATTGTGTCTAGATTCTTATGCTAGGTTTACTCCAGACCTTTTATTCTTATTTACTTTTGCCTTATATATTATTTTTCGAGCACTGTTAATTCTTCCCGCCTTTCTGCTATTAGTATTTAGAGGTAGTGATTCTATGCCTAATGGTATTTTATATCCACTCTTAGGTCTAAATGTATTGGAAATAGCGTATTTATTGCGATACCTATCTGTGACCTATTTAAAATAGAATACGCCAGTAAAGTTTGGTGAAATAAGAGATTCCCACTTGCGCAGATATGGACAACAAAAGCCTGGCAGAAATTAGCGCAGTGATTTCTTTGCCAGATTAGGACTTTACACAGATTTAAGTACACGCTTTATTCTCCTCAACGCTAATATAGTTCTCCTTGCTTCACTCTATATTCTTTGTACTGCTTTGGTAGTATAAGCTTCTGCATATATAATACTTCCACCTTCATGCATAATATGGGCTAATGCATAGATAGTTCTCGTTATGGCTTAGTTAAACCAATGTTACAAACTAAATAGTCCAATCTGTTTTGTTTGGTTATCCCTACCGCATTGTTTATACACGCTACTGCTTTTGTAGTAATAGCTACTGCGCGTATATAGTTGGCTACTGCCGTGCTAGTTCTTCCTACTATAGTGGCAAAGCTTTTAGGATTCATACCATTGTTTTCCACTTCGGTTAAATATAGGATCTAAGCATCGCAAGACATAAATACGGCTATCCCTTAACTTTGTACCAGAAGGCATAAATTTCAACATTGGAGATACTCAGATATATCAAAGCAATTTTTAACTTAAACACAAAGGGAAATATCATAAATTTGTCTTATGTTAAACATAAACTTGTTTTATACTCGAATCATTTTGGTTTATTTGGCTCTATATATGGTCAATATGAATCTGAATGTATTTGTGGATTGGACCAAGTCAGGATATTGTGTAGAAATAGCAGAAGAAACGGATGCCGAAGAATCTGAAAAAACGAAAGAGCTTACAGAAGAAAATGAATATAAAATTTCTCGTGATATAAATTATTCACATATCGTTCTATCTAGCATTTATCTAGATGATATTCACCAATGCTACACGAGGCTATTGCCACCTCCTTATTTGTTGGATTTCAGTCCACCACCAGAAGCTTAGTTTGATCAATAGATGTTCTGAGGAACATTTTTAAATGCAGGGAAGCATGGATTTTATCCATCCATATTCTCTCTGTTGATTTTTCATCTATCAAATTAAGAATTTATCTAATGAAGTTTAATTCATCATCATTTTTAACATTGAAAACAGATGCGCTTTCAGGGCTGGTCGTTTTCTTAGTGGCATTGCCGCTTTGTCTAGGCATAGCAGTCGCTTCGGGCGCACCTCCTTTTGCGGGTATTATTACGGGTATTATAGGTGGTATAGTCGTAGGTTTTCTGAGCAATTCCAATGTGAGTGTCTCTGGACCTGCTGCTGGTTTGATTGCTATTGTTCTCGTAGCTATTTCTAATCTCGGATACGAGGCATTCCTTCTCGCAGTAGTTATTGCGGGTATTTTTCAGCTCATACTTGGCTTCGCCAAAGCGGGAACACTCTCCAATTATATTCCATCGGGTGTCATAGAGGGTATGTTGACTGGTATAGGTATTATCATTATCAAAAAAGAATTTCCTCATGCCATCGGCTATGATACGGAGCACGAAGGTGATTTTTTTTCCTACCATATTATCGATAAAGCAGATCAAGGTTTCTGGGGTGAGTTGATTCATTCATTCAATATGGCTCATACAGGTATTATCCTTGTCACAGTCATTTCTATAGTCCTTTTAATCGCCTTCAATAATATCCCCTTTCTTAAAAAAATAAAGGCTATGCCAGGCGCTTTGATTGTAGTCATCGCAGGAATAATCATCAATGAAGTTTTCAGAATGACTGGGTCACCATTGTTTATTGACGGCAATCACTTAGTCAAACTGCCTGTGGCTTCATCCTTGAATGAGTTTTTGACACAATTTAATTTACCAGATTTTTCGAGTGTAACCAAACCTGCCGTTTGGGTGACTGCAGCCACCATAGCAGCCGTAGCGAGTATTGAAACCCTCTTATGTCTGGAAGCTGGAGATAAAATGGATCCCTTAAAAAGATACTCCAATGCGAATACAGAATTGAAAGCGCAAGGAATAGGTAATATTTTAGCTGGACTAGTTGGAGGAATACCATTGACCTCCGTAATAGTGCGTACCTCTGCCAACGTCAATGCTGGCGCAAGAACGAAAATGTCAGCTATTACACATGGTGTATTCTTATTGCTAGCGGTAGTTCTAATTCCTAGCCTTCTAAACAAAATACCCATGGCTTGTCTGGCTGCGATACTGATTATGATCGGTCTAAAACTGGCTAGTCCGAAAATATTTAAACATATGTGGGATGCAGGTAAATTTCAGTTTATCCCTTTTATTGTCACTGTCATAGGCGTCGTGGGAATTGATTTACTCAAAGGGGTGGGGATAGGACTGGTTGTAAGTATTCTCTTTATATTAAAAGGCAATATGAAGCTAGCCTATTTCTTTAATAAAGAAAAACACAAGGAAGGGGAGACTATAAGAATCGACTTAGCCCAAGAAGTTTCATTTCTCAATAAGGCTGCTATCAAACAAACCTTAGTGCATTTGCCTGCCAATAGCAAAGTCATCATCGACGCAAAAGACACGGTATATGTAGACTATGATGTCTTAGAATTAATCAGAGATTTTGTGAATATCGGTTCTAAGGGTAAAAATATTCAGGTAGAATTGCAAAACTTCAAAGAAGTTTATCAAATGGAGGCAAGTAATCATGTACACTAAAATTAATAAAATTCAATAAATCATGAAGAAAAATAGTAGTATCAAAAAATTGTTAGAAAATAATAAACACTGGGCTGAGGCTGTAGTCAAGGATGATCCAGAATTCTTTTCTAGATTATCTAATGTGCAAAAGCCAGAGTTTTTATGGATAGGATGCAGTGATAGTCGAGTACCAGCCGATAGAATTACGGGAACTCAGCCGGGTGAGATTTTCGTACATAGAAATATTGCCAATATGGTCATTCATACAGATATGAACCTCTTGGCGGTTTTGGAGTATGCTGTAGACCATTTGGACGTAAGTCATATCATAGTATGTGGACACTATGGCTGCGGTGGGGTCAAAGCAGCTATGTCAAGACATAATTTTGATTTAATCAATAAATGGATTCGAAATATCAAAGACGTGTATAGAATGCACCGCGATACAATAGACTATCAAACAAAACCAGACGAAAGATTAAATAAATTGATAGAACTCAATGTGGAAGAGCAGGTAATGAATCTGGCTAAAACGAGTATCGTTCAAAAAGCATGGAAAAATAAAAAGAAACCCGAAATACATGGCTGGGTCTATAGTTTAGAAGATGGACTTATCAAAGAGATATGCACTATGACTCACAAAGACCATCTAGATCCTCTTTATGAGTTCGATGATTTATAGAAAGTATTAGACAAGCTTTTTTATTTTAAACTTGAACTCAAATCAATATTCATGTATAAATTGACGATAATGCCATGATTGTATTGAAATACATTTTGATTATTGATTTGTCTTCCGAATTGTAGTATTTGATTGAGGTAGCCAGCTTCCAATCGGACTTTTTTATTGAAAGTATATCCGCACAATACGCCTAGTCTATTTTGATCAAAGACATTGGCATTGACATTCTCTCCGAATCCGATAAAAATTTCGTCGTAAAGCGCTAGATATGGAGAGTTATTTTTTAACTCTGATTTTTTCAGAGGAACTTGTACCCGAAACATATAACGAGCTCGGTGCAGGAGGGGAAATTCATCTTCTCTTTCTAATGCAGCTTGACTATAGCGGCCGACAAATCGCTGCTCTAGCATAAACCTGTGGGAAAATTGAAAGCGTCCTTCATTAGAAGTTATTTGCAACATTTGAAATAATCTATGTTCTGTGAAATCTCTTCCTAATCCATTTAAAGGAAGTTCACCATAGGGAAATGTTTCTATCCAGGCATAGCCCAATCGGAATAATACTCGCGGGTTTAACTGGTAATTGATGCCAAGCCTCAAAAGACTTTGCTGCCAGCTGGCAATAACTTGATCCCTGCGAAATTGATATTCGGTATGAATTCCAAATTTTTCATTGACCTTCCATGTCATAAAAAGATTGTACCAACCAATAGTTCCTGTAGTGTTAAGTCTGTTGTTTTGACTACTGACACTAAAAGCAATACATAAGTAAGTAATAGTGGCGAAAGTTCTTTTAAAAGGAAGAATCGCGAAATATTTAGTCGTTGATTTAGCCCACATTGCAGCAAGAATGTTAAAATACGCCCTTTAGATGTTAAAAATCGGGTAAGTTTGGTATAAAATCCTCGGTAAACCTAGTATTTTCGTTTCGATTTGATTTGTAGTACACAGGGGGGTGGTACATTTATAGAGGATTATTTCGAACTTTGCCGCTGTGTATTTCAAGGTATCCTATCGTAAAAATCCCGAGACTGGCAACCCAAGTGGTTACTACCGCTTAGTAGAGAGCTATAGAAACGAGTATGATCTCATATGTCATCGAACGATACTCAATGTAGGATTTATAGATCCTATCGAACCTGAACAACTCAATAAGATTCAAAAGCAGCTTACCTTGAGAGCAGAAGGCAAGATTGAACTCTTTGTGGAGGAGACGGATGCTTTGGTCAATGATCAAATCAAATTGCTTTGGAATCGATTGATAGGAGAAAAAAGAATAGACCATCCAGAAGTGGCGAAGGCGAAAAGAAAGAGGATGGTAGATGTCGATACGATTCGCCACCGAGATGTTAAAGAAATAGGCTCTGAATGGATGGCTTATCAAGCATTAAAACAACTAGGTATCGAAGAACTGCTATTGAGCCTCCATTGGGATAAAGAGCAAGTGCAGTTGGCGACCACGCAGATAGTGAGTCGAGCAGTATACCCTGCTTCTGAACTTGAGACGAGTCGCTGGATCAAAGAGAATTCTGCTATTTGTGAAATCACCCAATATCCAATAGATAAAATCACCAAAGACAAGCTTTATCAAAGTGCCCATAGCTTATATGGTGTGAAAGATGAATTGGAACAACACCTTTCCAAACGCACCAACGAACTCTTTGACCTAGACGATAAAATTATTCTCTATGACCTAACCAACACCTATTTTGAAGGCAGAATGCAGGATAGCAAACTAGCAAAATTTGGACGTAGTAAAGAGAAACGAAATGATGCAAAACTCATCGTATTAGCCTTGGTGATTAATCTGGAGGGATTTATCAAATATTCCAACGTGTTTGAAGGCAATATGGCAGATAGCAAAACCCTTATCGATATCGTCGGCAATCTAAGAATAAAAACAAGTGAAACTGAGAAACGAGCCGTTGTGGTCATCGATGCAGGTATTGCTACGGAAGACAATCTCGAATTACTCGTCGCCAAAGGCTATGATTATGTCTGTATCAGTAGGAGTAAACTAAAGGATTATGCCCTCTGCGAAGGGAGCGTCACCCATAAAGTACTCACAAAAAACAAAGAAGAATTAGAATTAAAACGAGTTCATAATCCAAGCCATTCAGATTATTACCTTCAGGTCAAAAGTCCTGGAAAAATGGCAAAAGAATCAGGGATGAAAACTCAGTTTGAGACAAGATTTGAACAAGCATTGACCACTATTCAGACTAGCCTTGTTCAGAAAAATCGTGTCAAAAAAGTAGATAAAATCAATCAACGAATAGGCAGAGCCATTCAAAAATACCCCTCCGTAGCCCAATACTATCAGATAGAACTGACCAACGAAGAAGATACAGTAAAAGAAATGAAATGGCAGAAGGACGAAGAAAAGCACAAGCAGATGGAACAAAATCTTGGAGTCTACTTTATTCGTACCAATCTACCCATTGAGGATGAAAAAACAGTATGGAAAATATACAATACAATAAGAGAAATCGAATACTCATTCCGAACGCTCAAGACAGATCTAGACCTCAGGCCAATATATCACAAGACCGATGAGGCAGCTATTGCTCATCTTCATTTAGGAATCTTAGCCTACTGGTTAGTCAATACCATTCGATATCAACTCAAATCAAAAGAAATAGCCCATTGTTGGAAAGAAATAGTCCGCATAGGCAATACTCAAAAAGCCATCACATCAACTGCACAGAATCAAGAAGACGAAATAATCATAATTCGCAGATGTTCAGAGCCTAAAGAAAAGTTAGTCGCATTGTATAGCGCATTGCACTACAAACAATTTCCATTCACAAAATTGAAATCTGTAGTACACAAATCGGAATTTCAAAAAAACGATTCCCTGAAAATACTGAGGATTTAGATGATTTGGCTGCAATGTCGGTTAA
>JAJTHM010000011.1 GCA_021297855.1 Sphingobacteriales bacterium
GTTTTATTGAGTTTATTGGATGGTGCGACCTATGTTGGAATGACCATGAATTTGGCAAGGCGGTTGAAAGAGCATAACGGTGGTAGTAATCGCTATACGAAAGGTCATAGACCTTGGAAGGTTATCTATACCGAATCTTATGTTAATTGGTCAGAAGCTAGAATAAGAGAGAAGTTTTTAAAAACAACTGCAGGAAAAAGCTATTTAAAAGAAATAGGAATACTAATTTAAGAAATTTATATATTTGCACTCCAATATAAAAGTACCTGCCCGTGTGGCGGAATTGGTAGACGCGCTAGACTCAAAATCTGGTTTTCGCAAGGAAGTGCTGGTTCGATTCCAGTCGCGGGTACTTTTCACAATTTCAGAAACCCTCGAAACTCAATGTTTTCGGGGGTTTTTGCTTTTTAGGACTTTCTTTTATTTTACCTTTTTACCCTATGTTTTGTCAGGTTTTGTCCCCCTAATGTCCCCCGATTATTTTCTGCAAGCCTATTGTTTACTGATATGACACTTTATATCTATAGCTGCTTAATTTAGGGGACAAATAGGGGACAAATAATCTGGCTTTATTTATTTTCCCTAGTTACTTAGCTAGTAGGCTATATTTTTGGAGAAAATTAAACAAATGAGAATTTTTATATTATTGTTAGTCTTATCATTTCAACTATCATCATGCTCAAAAAAGACTTCAACTCCGACCTTTAAACTAACTGCGAGAGGTCAAGTGATTAATACAAGTGATTACACAAATACTAAGTACCCACCTTCTGGAGTTGGATTTGCAATTGAAATGAAAAAGGGCACAATTGTATACTATTCAGTCGGTAAGCGTGATGCAATTAGTCCAATTTTAATATTTAAATATGTTGTTCAAAGTGGGGGGGGCAAATGTTGGTACAATCTATGACACCTTGATTGGAAATATACAAATTTCTTCAGATAATATATTAAATGGAACTGCAAGTTCAAAAAATGGTAGTTTTTTAGAATTGATAGAATATTAAATGAAATAACTACTATTTTTGTTTGTCTATAGCTGCCAAACTAATTCAAATAAGACCATAGCCGACCAGAAAACGGAAATAGATAGCTTAAAAGTGGAGTTAAAAAATTACAATGTTCTACACGAAGTTACAACGTAAGTTATAGTTAAGCCTAATCTACTTTGAAGGTTATTAAATCATAGTACAATAGTCTAGATTCTAGAGGTCTTTCTGTAGAATAGTTATAATATTGCTTCTCTTGTTCTTCGTTTGAAAATAGAGGTTGAAATCCATTTCTATAATAATAATTTAAAGCCTTGTCATTGTTATAGGAATCTACCACTATGAATCTGCAACCTGTTTTATTGTTTATTAGAAACCAAGTTTTTATAAAGTCCATGAGCTGGTTTCCTGTGGTGTTTTCTTCACCATCTGGTATTCGATAATCTTTATTCACTCCCAGCCTTCCTATTAATACTGCTGGATAGCTATTCATATGTTTTTGTCTAGGTATAGGATTTTATTTTTTTACCTCTTGCATTTGGTAAGAAATTAGCCTTTATACTATCATTAGATACGGTAAATGCACAAACAATAATTTTAGGATTTTCATCTAAGGTAAAGCAATAGCTTTTTCCTAACAAAGCCTCTCTATAGTCTAATACATCTTTTGAAAAGAATTCGTTTAAATCAGGGTTATCACAACCGAAAGCTATACAATTGTTTAAAATTGTATTATCAAACTCATAAAGGGTGCATTTTTCTAATAAGAACCCCAAAAAAAGACTTATTTAATTTTGGCTTTTGCTAATATAAGCTTAGTTATGGACATTTGTTTTGAACAGTCCATTGTAGCTTTTTTGGTAAAACTCTTATTCGCATCCTTGACGAATCTCTCAGCATCTTTGGATTTAAGGATAGGAATAGATTTAATTATGGTCGCCATATTTATTTAATTACGTTTACAAAAGTATTTAACTTCTGTGAATTTTAACGGAATTTTTATCGTTTTAGTTCAAAATTATATCTTTATATCCTAAGTTTTGCTCTTTTAATTCTCATAATGTATAGAAAACAAGCAATTACGCAAATGTCCGCAAATTAGGGTAATTTATAGGTGTTCTAGGTTTTGTGTTTATGTCCCCAGATAGCCAGAAAGCCTTATAAATAATGATAGGTTATGCACTAGTCGCGGGTACTTATAAGTCTTCTCATTTTACTGGGAAGGCTTTTTGTGTTCGTTTTTTTGAGCATAATTTAGATAGGTGTTATGAATGTATTTCACTGGAAATGGGGTTTTAGACTTAATTTTGTTTATGCTTTCGCAATATTTGGAAATGCCGGATTTGGCATACATTAGTGATGAGAAGAATTATCATCAATATGAGATTGGTTTTTATGTGAAATTTTTGGAAGACGATATCTATGATTTTTCAGAATATGATATAGCTATACTTGGCGTGAAAGAGGCTAGAGCAGCAGGCTTTAAAAATCTCAGTTGTGATATGGCTCCGGATGAAATACGCAAGGATTTTTATAGATTGAATGTTATTAATCCAATGCCAAGATTGTTGGATTTAGGGAATATATTGGATGCAGAAGAAGTAGCTGATACTTATGATAAACTGGAAGCTGTTCTGGGGTATATATACAAAAACAATATACCGGTAATTATCATTGGAGGTAGTCAAGACCATACGGTTTCGCAGTTTTCTAGCTTAGGAAGTATACAAGATAGCGTATCTACTGCCATAGTGGATGAACGCATTGATTTGTTGAAATCCCAAGATGCCATAACCTCCGATGGTTTTATACAGCATTTATTGGCAAGTAGTCAGCCTCAGTTGTTCCATTTGACCTTATTCGGTTATCAATCCTATTATACCAATTACAATGTACTAGACGTAATAGATTCGATGTCGTATGAAGCGATAAGATTAGGTCAGGCTCGATACAATGTGCCTCAATGGGGTCATGTATTCCAAATGGCTGATATGGTCAGTATAGATGTGTCATGCGTAAAACAAAGCGATGCTCCAGGAAGAAGTATGCAGTCGCCCAATGGATTTCAGTCTGATGAACTATGTCAAATAACACGTTTATGCGGAATGAGTCCAAACGTGAAATCTATAGGTATTTATGAAGTAAATCCGCAATTTGATATTCGACACCTGACGACACAGATGGTAGCGCATAGTCTATGGTATTTTATAGAAGGATATACATACAGGACTGACGAATCGCCTGAAATAGTCGATCAGTTTGATAATTTCAATGTGTTTATGGTAGAGCACTCTGAGTTTGAATCCAAGCCTTTTCAATTTTGGCAAAGTAAATTGTCTGGCAATTGGTGGGTAGAGCTGCCTCTAGGAGAAAGTGCCCAAGACCGATTCTATCCATGTAGCAAAGCGGACTACGAGTCTAGTGCACACGGAGAAATGTCCAAATGGGTGTTTAATCTTGTTGCAAAAAAAATGCACTAGCATCTAAATAAATATTTAGACTCCCTTGAAGGTAATTCCTGATTTTATTCGCAATTTTTAATGTTTAATTAAATCTGATTTTTCCCAAAGATGTTAGATTTGCGACTATTAAATTGACTTTTGTAACTTATTGTCTATAAAAGTTTAATGGAAAGTTAAAGACAAAAAAACAGTAGTGAGAGAATTTACAAATAGTTTCTATTTAAACGAACATCTTTTTTTTGGACACTTAGGTGAGCTGCTGATAATTACAGCCTTTGTTTCCGCTCTTTTCGCTTTTTTCCTCGGATTAAACTATTACCTGTCCAAAGAAAAAAATGAAACCCAATTAGCGCAGACCAAAGTGTTCTATTGGATACATCTAGCTTCAGTGTTAGGGATTTTCTTCCTACTTATTTTTCTATTCAAAGGGCAGTATTTTGAATATCACTACATCTGGAGGCATTCCTCACGTGAATTGCCTTGGTATTACATCCTTTCCGCCATGTGGGAAGGCCAGAAAGGGAGTTTTATACTCTGGATAATGTGGCAAGCTATTTTGGGATTTTTCTTAGTGAAAAAGACTTCGGAAATTAAAATAGGGGCACTTTCTATTCTCATGTTTATTCAGGTTTTGCTTTTGACCATGATACTAGGGGTAGATATTTTTGGGAAACTCATAGGCATGAATCCTTTTATACTATTAAGGGATGAAATGAGTATCCCCATTTTGAGTAATCCAAATTATCTCACTTTAATAAAAGATGGCAATGGATTGAACATATTATTGCAGAATTATTGGATGGTTATTCATCCTCCAATATTGTTTCTTGGCTTTGCCAGTGCTTCGATTCCGTTTTCTTTTGCTTTAGCTTCATTATTGAAAAGAGATTATACAAGCTGGACAAAAGAGGTCAATAGTTGGACACTTTTCTCAGTAGCGGCACTAGGGTGTGGTATATTAATGGGTGGTCGATGGGCTTATGAAGCTTTGAGTTTTGGAGGTTTCTGGGCATGGGATCCTGTAGAAAATGCCAGTTTAGTTCCGTGGTTATTTTTAGTGGCAGGATTGCATACATTACTCATATATAAGGCTACAGGTCATAGTTTGAAGGCTAGCTATATTCTTTTAGTCCTCGGCTTTGGCTCCGTATTGTATTCTACTTTTTTGACGAGAAGTGGTATTTTAGGAGATAGTTCTGTACATTCATTTACAGACCTGGGTATGACGGGTCAATTGTTGGTTTTTTTAGCCTTATTGCTTGTTCCAGTATTTTTATTATTGGCGTTTAACTGGTCTAGAATTCCAGATATTAAGGAGGAAGAACACACTAAGAGTCGAGAATTCTGGATGTTTCTAGGCGTGTTGTTTATAGTGGTCTCGGCTATTCAAGTGACGTTTACCACCTCTATTCCTGTTTGGAATAAGTTGTTTGATTTAAAGGAGAAACTAGCTCCTCCAATTAATGCAAATGAGCATTATAATAGTATTCAAATTTGGTTTACTACCTTAGTATGTTCACTCATGGCTGTGTCACTTTGGCTGCAATACAAAGCGACAAAAGGTATCAAACAGATGAGAATATTAGGACTCATTTTATTGATATGTCTTGTTATTACTGGGATTCATTTGTATCTATGCGATATACTTCCATTTCAAGAATATGTGTTAGAGGTGAAAAAATACAAGCTTACAGTCAAGTTTATTTCAACTTATTTACTCCTTTTCCTATCGAGTTTGACTATGATAGCCTGGTCTATATATTATGTTTTTTCTCAATTGAAAAATTCAAGCAAACTTTATTGGGGTGGGAGCATAGCGCATATAGGTTTCGGACTATTAGTCCTAGGAGCTCTCATTTCTCAGTATCAAAAACAAGCTATTTCTATAAATAAAGCGGGAGTAGATTTGGGGAAAGAATTTAGTGTGGAGGAGCAATCCAGTAATACGCTATTGATGAGAAATAAGCGGGAAGCTATGGGAAAATATTGGGTGACCTATATGGGAAAATCTGAGGTATTTAAAGGGGAGAAGTATCAAGTTTTATTTCAATCCAAGAATAATCCTGGAGATTCATTTGTCATATATCCAGAGGCTAAAATTATAAAAGAAGGGGAGAACAATAGACTAAACCCAGAACCTGGAATTGTGCATTTTTGGAACAAGGATATATTTTCTCATGTGAGTTCAGTTCCTGATGATTCAGAATCCACAGGCAAAGCCAGTATTAAAAAAGTGAAGATAAAAGATACGTTTTATTCTGGCGATCGATTTGTGGTTTTTGACAAGGTGGTCTCGAGTGGAAATAACTCGAAGCAGCATATTGAAGTAAAAGCTATACTTAGGCTGTGCGATCTGGACGGAAATCAGGAGCCGTTAGAAGTGTTTTATAAACTGAGTCTAATGAGTCGCAGCATGGAAAACCCAATAGCCCTGTCAAAGGACAGTAAGCTGAAAATGAAATTAGTCAATATAGTGCCAGATTCTGGAGAGTTTCATTTTTCTGTCGAAGATAGTGCTTCCATCAATGACTGGATTATTCTTAAAGTATTGGAGTTCCCATATATTCAAATTTTATGGCTAGGATGCATACTTATGACCATTGGTGCCCTGATGAGTATGATGTATCGAAGAAAGTTTAAGAAATAACGCCCTATGGTGACCTATCCAGTCATGGAACATTTTTATACCCTACAAGGCGAAGGCTTTTGGACTGGTTGTGCAGCCTACTTTATTCGACTAGCAGGCTGTGATGTAGGCTGCTCTTGGTGCGATGTCAAAGAGAGTTGGGACGGAACAAAGCATCCTTTTTACTCAATAGATGAAATGAAATCATGGCTGCTAGATTGTCCAGCAGAAATAGTGGTAATTACGGGTGGTGAGCCGACTTTATATGATTTAGCACCTTTGACCACTATGATAAAAAGTTTGGGTGTGAGAACCCATATTGAAACATCCGGTACGAATGCCTTGACAGGGATTTGGGATTGGATAAGTTTTTCGCCAAAGCGATTTAAGAGGCATTTAGACGAATATAATAATAACGCCAGCGAGCTCAAAATGATTATTGCACATAAGAATGATCTTCGATGGTCCAAAGAAATGGAAGAAAAAATGTCTAAAGAGTCCTCATTATATATTCAACCTGAATGGGAGGTTAGAAAGGAAATGGAACCTTTATGTATTGATTTTATAAAAGAAAATCCAAGGTGGAGACTATCTTTACAGACGCATAAGTATCTTGGTATTGATTAAGCCTTTGCTGCTAAGGTTTTTTTTCTAGCCTGTAACGTATTAAATAGTAGCATAGTGACTGTCATAGGGCCTACTCCACCAGGTACTGGTGTTATGTAGGAGCATTTCGGAGCTACGCCATCATAATCTACATCGCCTTCTAGATGAAACCCTTTCTCGGAATTATCGCTGACACGAGTGATTCCCACATCGATCACTACGGCTCCTTCTTTAACCATTTCGGCTGTGATCATTTTAGGTTTTCCTATAGCTACGATTAAGATGTCCGCTTCTCTGGTATACGACTCTATATTCTTCGTATGAGAATTTAAAATAGTGACTGTGCAGTTGCCTACCTGACTATTTTGCCCAAGCATAATACCAATAGGTTTGCCTACGATATTGCTTCTGCCTACTACTATGCAGCGTTTTCCTTTGGTCTCAATATTGTAGCGCTCTAGCATTTTGATAATACCATATGGTGTAGCGGGTTTGAATCCGTCCAAGCCTAAAGTCATCAAGCCGATACTATGAGGGGTAAATCCGTCGACATCTTTTTCTGGTTTGATTTTTAGAAGAATTTTATTCTCGTCAATATGTTTTGGAAGAGGAAGTTGAATAATGAACCCATCCACTGCGCTATCATTATTCAAATTTTCTATGATGTCGATTAATTCCTTTTCAGTTAGGGAAGCATCTTTGCGGATTTCAGATGATTTAAATCCACACTCTTTACAACTCTTTATCTTATTATTTACATAGGTCTGACTGGCTCCATCGTCCCCAACTAGGATAGCTACAAGATGCGGTGGTCTATGCCCTTGACTAATTAATCCATCTACTTCGCCTTTGATTTCACCTTTGATTTTTTTTGATAATTCCAGTCCGTTTAATACCTGCATTGTTGAATAAATTTAGGGAGATTAAGCTAATTCAAATAATTCGTCTCTTCCCGGTCCTACGGAGACTAAATTTGCTTTAACTCCAATATTTCTTTCTAGCAGAGCGACATAGTTTTTGACATTGTCATTCAAAGATGAAAACTCGCTGCCTACTTCTATATTTGTATTCCAACCATTGACAAATTCTACTTCAGGTTTTATATCATCGGTCAAATAGGAAGGCATATCTGCGGTAGCTCCTGAATGAGTTCTATACTGATTACAGTAACCTATTTTGTCAAAATTATTCAGTACATCGATTTTAGTTATACAGAGTTTCGTCACACCATTGAGCATACAAGCATAGCGAAGCGCTACAAAATCTATCCAGCCACATCTTCTAGGGCGCCCTGTTGTAGCACCAAATTCGCCACCTTCTTTTCTCAATTTCTCCCCAATATCATCGTGAAGCTCGGTAGGAAATGGCCCTGAACCAACTCTTGTGCAATAGGCCTTAGTAATACCGTAAACTTCTTTTATCTTCTGGGGAGCGACTCCTAGCCCAGCGCATACTCCACCTGCGATGGTATTCGAGGAAGTAACAAAGGGATATGTGCCATAGTCTATATCTAACATCGCTCCCTGTGCTCCTTCGGCTAGTATTTTCTTGCCACTTTTTAGTTTGTCATTGACGAATTGTTCGCAGTCTATAAAGGTGTATGCCTTTAATATTTCTAAACTTTCTAACCATTCTTTTTCTTTAGATAAATCAGTGGTATAGCCCATCGAAGTTATCATCTCTATATGTTTGTCTCTTAACGATTCGTATTTATCCTGAAAGTTATTGCTAAAGATTTCTCCAATTTTCACAGCATTTCTTCCTGTTCTGTCCATATATGCCGGAGAAATTCCTCGAAGGGTGCTTCCGATTTTAGCATCACCTCGTTTTTGTTCGGAGGCTTTATCTAGCTCTATGTGAGTAGGAAGAATAAGGCTGGCCTTTTTTGCTATAAACAAGCGAGTTCTAACATCCACACCTGCGGCTTCAAGATTCTTTATTTCTGCCAACAGGGTAATTGGATTAATGACCACTCCATTCCCAATTATATTCCCAATTTTATCATGGAAAATTCCCGAAGGAATCGTGTGAAGTACGAATTTATCTCCATTGAGATAAATGGTGTGACCTGCATTGGGTCCTCCCTGATATCGGGCTATAAAATCATACTTGTCGGCTAAAAAATCAACTATTTTTCCCTTGCCTTCGTCTCCCCATTGGAGTCCGAGTAATACATCTACACTCATAATTGGTATTAAGGTGCAAATTTATAGTATTTAATATTTATTCTACCTCTAGACTTTTCACATTTTGTTGATTCTTAACTGGAGGCTTATTTTCAACCGGTTCAACCTTTTGTAATTGTGAAGGTTCAGGCTCTTTAGCTTTAAAATCAGCAGGAGGGTCATTAGGATTAGCAGGTTTGGACATGATTTCTAGGATTCTAAATTCAGTTCTTCTGTTCTTTTCATGCTGCTCTTCGGCACATACAGCGCCATCAACACATTCATTTAGAAGCTTGGTCTCTCCATAACCTTTAGCCACCATTTGATTAGTATTGACCCCGCCAGAGATAAGAAATTTGACAATGTGCTCGGAGCGTTTTTGAGACAATAACTGATTTGCAGCCAATTCCCCACGACTATCCGTATGTGAACTCAACTCAATTTTTATATCTCTATTTTTCTTTAATAGGGTAGCAAGTTTTGTCAATTGAGGTAAAGCACTCGTCGGGATTTCGTATTTACCGATTTCGTAGTTTATTTTATCGATTCCAATAATATTATCGAGTTCTTTTTTGTATAACTCGATGACGACCATTTTTTTAAAGCCATCATAGTAGAAGAGGTTGTTCAAATATATGTCATGAGTAGCTTCTACATCGAAATCATTACATCCTTCTACAAGTAAGTGTATTTCGCCATTTTCATCAGAAACATCCTCGTAGACTCTGCCATCTAGTTTGACTGTCATTTTTAAATTAGTATTGGGTATTCTCTCTCTTGTTTTTTTGTCTACTACAAGAATTTTAAAGTTTTTGACAGGGTCTTTACATACTTTATTATTTTCATAGCTAAATGAAAATACATTGTCCCCACTTCCACTTTCGTCCTCAATTTTCCTATTGGAAGAGAAAAATCCTTCAGTACCATAGTCATCACTAAATACCATTCCGTAATCATCCCCATGACTATTAAAAGGAATTCCTAAATTAATTGGTTTTTTGAAAGCGTGTGATCGAGTCTTTTCAGACTTATTTAAATCTAGACCACCAAATATAGAATGCCCTGTTGATGCGAAATATAAAGAATTACCTTGCGGGTTAATATAAGGATATAGTTCATCTCCAGTGGTATTTACCTTATTGCCAAGATTGATCGGAAATCCCCAACTACCATCCTCCAATTTCATACATCTATAAATATCTGCTCCGCCGATTCCGCCGGGTTTGTCTGACACAAGGTAGAGCATTTCTCCATCTTGCGATACACAGGCTTGTCCGACCGAGAAATTTGGATTGTTATATGGAAATTCGGAAATATTTAATAATTGAAAATTATCATCTAAGCTACCTATCAAAATTCTCGAGGTTTTATATCCTTTCAAATCAACAGAAGTTCTTGTTATATAGACTTGATCTTCCACTTGATCATAATGTGAAATAGCATCATACACATTAGGTGATTTGGGAGATATACTTATGAATTTAGGGCGGCCTCTACCAGTATCATTAAAGTCTATTACGTATGGAGCAAATGTTTTTTTTGTCGCATATCTATCATAGGTAAAGTCACTATTCACAAATTTATAATTGTCAAAGTAGGTAATAGCGCCAAATTCGTTATTTGGGGAATTAAAGTGTACATACTTTTCAAAATATACTGGATCCATTTGTTTCCATCTTTCAGCAGTATCCATTTTTGCCAATAGATCCATCTTTTTAAATCTTATAACAAATTCATTTGCTACCTTTCTTGCCAATTCAAAATCGCCGTTTTCATATAAAGAGGAAAAGTAATTTTTCGTATGAGATTCATCAATTTTTCCGTCGAGTAAAGCTATTTCATAATACATAAGAGCTTTCTCATACTTCTGCAGAAAATAAAATGCATCGGCTAGATCTAAAGCCACAGGTTTGGTAGGAGTTCGCTGGTAAACTGGCTCTAGATTAGCTATTTGATTAATATACTGAACTTTGTCTAATCCAAATTCACCCGTTCTATTCTCCAATTGAGCGTTTGTTTGTAAAAAAAATAAGGCTAAAAAAAAAGTTGTCAAAAATTTCATTATAAAGGGGATTTTTAAGTTCAAATTTTTACGTTCTAAATTATAATAATATTTTCATGATTAGTTAATATCAGCAGTCTTTTTGAAATTTAATTTATTAGCAGTTATACACTTAACTTATATTGCAAAAAGGGGAGAGAGATATCTAATGTTTATTTTTTACGCTTATCAGAGAAATCAACAAAATCTTCCTCAACATCAGTGTTTTTTTGATCATTATTTTCTTGATTATTTGCTTTTATAGTCGTACTGATCCTTACATTATTGTTTGCATCTGTTTTTTTACTAGCGAGAGGAGTTTTTTTCTCATAACTAAATCTATATATATCAACTCCACCTAGCCCCAATGTTCTACTCGAACTAAAGAAGCCCTCTTCTCCAAGTTCATCTGTAAAAATTAAAGCAAAATCGTCTTTATTACTATTAAATGGGACACCTAAGTTAGTTGCCTTTCCGAATACATTTGCTCTAGATCGGGTAGATTTGTTTAAATCTAATCCTCCAAATATTGAGTTTCCAGTGGATGAAAAATAAAGCATATTACCTTTGGGATTCAAATATGGAAACATTTCATCTCCAGATGAATTTACATCTTTACCGAGATTGATCGGAGCGCCCCAAGACCCATCTTCCATTTTCATGCATCTATAAATATCTGAGCCCCCAAATCCACCAGGCATATCTGAAACGAAAAAGAGAACTTGCCCATCTTTTGATACGCAGGCGTGACCCACTGAGTAGTTTGGACTATTATACTTGAATTCAACTAACGCATCTAATTGAAAAAAACTATTAATCTTAGCCGTAAACAACTTCATCGTTGAGGTACTATTCAATATATTATTTAAGTTAAACCTAATCGAAGTATTCTGCGTGATATATACTTTTCTCTCTACGGGGTCATAATGTGTAATGGTGTATAGATACTTTTCATTATCTAAGAGTGTGTAGAATTTCGTCGTATCAGCATCTTCAGATTTCAAACTGACAGCATATGGATTCATATATTTACTGGCTGTCACTGTGTTTTTTTTATCTGGGCTGTAGTCACTATTTAATAATCTATAGTCCGCAAATATAGAGTACAAACCATACTCATTGTGCTTTGAGTTCATCGACGTATAGTTCTCTACAACAATTGGTTTAGATTTACTTAAATTTTCTAAACTATCCATTTTAGACTTTAAATGTATTTTTTTAAACTTAATGTAGAACTCTTTAGAGACAGTACTTGCTAAAACTAAATCACCATATTCAAATAGAGCACTAAAATAATTTTCAGTTTCTCTTTCATTTAAAGGGTCTATTTCTAAAGCATACTCGTAATATGAAATCGCTTTTTTATAACTTTTTATGTACAAAAAAGCATCAGCCAATTGAATGGCCATCTCTTTCGTAGGATCTCTTTGAAACAAGGGCTCTAGTTTACTGATAGTTTGTATTACGTCTTGTCTTTCATCATTAGAAAATCCGGCTTGATAAATTTGCGGTTGTGATAATACATCTTCATTTATAATTATAAATGCTATTATACAAGCAAAAATTTTTAGGTGTGTATTGGTCATTTTTAGAAAGTAGGTTTTACTAATCGGTTACTGTGTGCAAAAATAAAAAAATTCTCGCTAAATGTTCTAAAATATTGAATAATGGCTTGATATCCTATTTTTTTTTAATAAAACAAATTGGTTAAACTGTTGAATTTGAATATTGCATAAGTCAATCTATAGCATATTGTCTAAAACAATTGTATATGAAATAAAATTAAAGAGCCTCCCAATTTTATTGATATTATTGAGAGGCTTCTGAAATTCTAAGAGCTTAGAAGCTGGCTCTTAATGTTAGCCTCAATGAGCGTCCAGCCGAAGATATGCCTGAGGCGAATACTCTGTAATGAGTATCGAATATGTTTTCTAAGCCAGCTTGTGCTGAAATGTTTTTGGATATTTCATAATTTGTTCGCAGATTTAAAATATACCACGCAGGCGTCAAACCATTGATAGGATCTGCAGACTTATCTATATTATCTTCTCCTGTGGTGCTATAATCTTCTGGACTTTTCACCCCATTCATCAGAAGAGAAATTTCTGCTTGCGCTTTATTATTTATATATTTAATAGCAAATCGCCCAGATAATGGAGGAATGTGGTCTAAAGGTTGCTCTGCTGCAGTGGTTTTGGACCTAAATCTACCGTAGGTAAAATTAATATTTCCATTGAGTTCCCAGTTTTTATTCGGGGCAAATTTATAACCACCATAAGCCCCCAATATATTAGCAGTAGCAGCATTGCCCAATCTCTGATAAGTGTATCTTATTCCATGGATAGTTTCCGAAGTTTGACCATTGACTGTAGTCGGTTCGTTAATGATATAGTCTTGTGCGCGTGTGTAATAGCCTCCAAACTCTATTGTACAATTCTCGGTTAATTTATTCCAAGAATTAATCTCATAATTCATAACCAATTCTGGTTTCACATTAGGATCATTGACTTGGATCCACGAGACATTGTCAAATATTTTAGTCACATCATCTAGGTTAGGTGTTCGATATCCAGTGCTAAAATTTAAGGTTAGTTTATTCTTTTTCGTAGGCAGGAAACTCAGACCTGCATTGAATGAATAGCCATGATTGGAAATATCAAATGAGCCATATTTTCTATTGGTGTCAGTGACCTTAGAAGAAATTGTATTCAAGGAATATCTAGCGCCCAAATTGAAGTAAGCTAGATCTTTGGAAATTTGCCATATATCTTGCACATAAGCAGCATAACTACCTGTGCGGGAACCTCCATCTGGATAGCGAGTAGAGGCATTGCTCTCTGCGCCTGTGACTATATTGAATCTCTTGACGGAGCTAGTTACCCAGTTGTTATTGAGTTCTAGACCATAGGTGAGCTGATGCTTGTCCACCGTTTTATATAGATCAAAATTAATGGAGGCGACATCTACATTCTCTCTTTGCGATCGAAAGTTATTGTTCCCAAAGTTTCTAGTATTTCTGCTCTCCTTATAGTTTTGATAAGCGACGGTGAGTCTAAAATTGTCTGAATAAATGAAATTTCCATTATAGTTTAGCGTATATGCTGCCATCAATCTTGCCTCTGGCCCGTAGTACCATTCTGCACTAGAAAATCGATTGGTTAGAGGATTGGCATCTATAATCGTATTGTTGTCCTTCTCTGTGAGCCTATCGTATCTATTGACATCACTGGAGTTTGAGTATTGAAAATTAACGAGGTGGTTGATATTCTCATTTGGCTGAAATAAAAATTTCTGTAGAATATTGTATTGAGAATAGGCTGAACTTATCTGCTCATTCGGATTAGAATTAGCTGTCATGACATCTACACCATTTTTTCTCTCGGTATAATACATTCGTTTGCCCCAGTTGCCATATTGAGGATCTCGAATATTGCCTGCCATCAAATTTCCAAAATCGGTGTAGGTAAAACTAGTAACGGATGCCCATTTGCTATGACCATAATTCAACGTAAATCCACCCGTTTTTTCATTTTGTGCACTGGCGTAGCGCACGAAAGCATCTCCCGTC
This sequence comes from Sphingobacteriales bacterium, assembly GCA_021297855.1. Lineage (GTDB taxonomy): Bacteria > Bacteroidota > Bacteroidia > Chitinophagales > JADJOU01 > CHPMRC01. Next base: position 14,458 of record JAJTHM010000011.1, read on the forward strand.
AGTCCTTTTCCTAGCTTTGGTTTTATAGTCATAAAGTTTAGTACCCCCCCTAAAGCATCGCTTCCATAGAGTGTAGAGCCTGCACCATAGAAAATTTCTAATCGTTCCAATTGTCCATTATCTACTCGCAAGACATTCTGTAAATGCCCTCCTCTAAAAATAGCTGTATTCATTCTGACACCATCTACTACTATACCTATTCTATTGGCTTCGAATCCTCTTACAATAGGACTACCCCCTCCATTCTGGCTTTGTTGTACGGTAATCATCCCCGTATTTTGTAATGCATCACCCGTGTTTCCGGCAGAATTGAATTTCAACTCTTTTTTTGTTATTATATCTATTGTCTGCGATATTTCTTGTTTTTCAGTTTCTTTTTTTGCTCCTGATATAACTATTTCTTGGATTTGTTTAGATTCCTGTGCATAGGACTGAATGGATATAAATATGGTTGATATATATATAATTATTTTTTTCATTTTAGAAGATAAAATTAATTAAGTAAATACTCTCAAGTACTGTGACTCGAGGCAGAATAATATTTAAAAAAAGTAGTTAATTAAAAAGAACTTAGAGTTCTGGTGGAGGGGAATCTAAGAGATAATGCCCACTGCAAATTACTGCAATATATTTATTGTGAGATATGGTCTCATTGAAAGTAAATTTGAAATATGAAATGGGCTCAATCGCCTCGAATATTAGATTTTTAAGAAACAAAAATAGGGATTTTGTGGTGTCTGATTTATCAGGGTTCTGGGAGAATAAGTTGGCTAAACTTGCATACATTTTTCGCTTCAGTTCAGACTCCTTATGGTCTTTGTAGCATGTATAAATCAGAGAGTCAGAACTCAAAGTCAGAGAAATAATATCATACATCTCCCCGCTAATTTCTATCTCATTGTCTTGGGTATGAAAAACAATATGATTTCTTTTATCCAAATCCTGTCGGCTAAACCGTAAAGTAGTGGTTTTGGAAGAATCAAAGTGCGCTAAAAGCTCTTTTTTTATTGTTTTTTTAAGGCTTTTAATTTCTATACGCAGACCTACCAGCTCCAATAGTGGCAGCATTAAAATGAGGATTAAAAAAGATGCGAATACTTTTCTCAAACTTTAAATATTCGATTTCCAGGTTTGATATTTTACGATTTCTTTTTTTACTTGAGTTAAAACAAAACCCAATACAACTGCATCATCAATATACCCAATAATTGGAATATCTGGAATTAAATCTATTGGAGAAATAGCGTAAACAATGCCTACAACCATCCATAGAATCGTCCACTGCGACATACCTGTATAGGTTTTATTGAAATGATTGCGCATCATATCAATAAAGAGTCTAAACTGACTTTGGTTTTTTGTTTCGGATTTATTAGAAGGGATTATTTCGCTCATTTTAATCTTTTTACAAATATAGCCAAATTTTGGTTTCCCTCTAGTTATCTGCATAGGTTTATCTTTATGCAATGGATTTTTCAGCACTTATTGACTATTTACTTAAGCCATATGAGCAATATACAACGCTTCAAATAGTACTTGAAATTGTAGCGGCTTCTATTGGAATAGTCTCCGTTCTTTTCTCTATTCGCAAGAGTATTTGGGTATATCCTATCGGTATAGTCAGTACTGGATTGTATTCCTATCTAAATTATGATTGGAAATTGTATGGAGAATTGCTTATTAATGTTTATTATACGATTATGAGCTTATATGGTTGGGGATTGTGGTTTATAGGGAAGGAAGACTTTTCTTATGCAATAAAAATAAGTAATAGCATAGGCATTTTGACCTGGATAGGATTATTTACATTAGGCTTTAGTGCTGTTTTATCAATATATTTTTATATCTATGGTACTTTTACTGCTATACCTACTATTAACTATATTGATAGCCTAACTGCGTCTTTATTTATAGTAGCTATGTATCTTATGGCGCATAAGCGAATAGAAAACTGGATTTTTTGGATAATTGGAAATACCCTCGCGATTTATCTTTTTATCTATAAGGGATATGCAATAACGGCTTTTCAGTTCTTTGTGTTTTTGATATTAGCTGGTCGAGGATGGTTCGAATGGAGAAAAAATAAACTATCATAGTGTTAAAATACTATATTTGCGTTAAATAAATATAGTTATTATGTCCCAAGATATTAAGTGCCCGAAATGTGGTAGCTTTCATCATGCGAAAAGTGGTGTCATATCAGGTCGTCAGCGATACAGATGCAAGGATTGTTTATACTATTATTCTGTTCATAAAATTGGAAAGAAAATAGATGATTATTATATCACAAAGGCACTGCAATTATACTTGGAGGGAATCAGTGCTCGTGAAATAGAACGTCTCATCGGAGTGAGTCATGTGTCGGTGCACAATTGGGTGAAAAAACTTGGAATTAAACGTATAACGAATGATAGTCATCATCCAACTTATAGGGTTTTTAATCACAGTGAACTAGCTGAATATATGGCGAATCGTTCTAATCTAGAGGGCTTTGGAGCGATTATCACTGAAGTAGGAGATAAGTTTATGATGATCCGCTGGGAGCGGTTTCGCAAGTAACAAATTTTTTGAACCGCAGAGGCGCAGAGAACGCAAAGAAATCTAAGTTTATCCTAACTTATTTTTATTGAAATCATACCACTAAGATACTAAGCAATAACTTTTCTGCTAATGCGCATATTTACCACTAATAAAATAGATTCCTGAATTCCCCTGCCTAGTCGGCAGACAGGCTTGTCTGTTGACAAACAGGGCTGCGCTTCATCCGCCAGAGGCGGACGCTAATGGCCAGAGACCTCGTCATCTCCTGCGAACCTGTGCTGACCTAAGCGTCAGAATGCAGGAATCTGCACATAGTTTTGTGGTAAGGAAGCGTACTAGCATAATAACTTTAATGTAAAGTGCAAACTTTGTGCAATACTTTGCGGAACTTTGTGCTCCAGCTAACCAGTAAACTATACCAATTTACCAAAAAAATACTATTCACTTCCATTTCTCAACTTTTTATCTCACTTTTGGCTCGAACTAAAATTAATTAAATTTAAAATTTATGAGAAAAGTATTGTTATCAGCCGCAGTATTGTTAGCTAGTGTTAGCATGCAGGCGCAGGGTTCTGAACTATACGGTTCTGGACTTAAAATTAAGTTTAACGACGATGGGTCGAAATACCTGCGCGTCATATCATGGGCGCAGGTCTGGTCTCGCTATAATTATAATAATGAAGGCACTACAAGACAAGGAGCAGAACAAGAAGCGACCTTTGATGTAGGTCTGCGAAGAGCGCGTATGCTATTCCTTAGTCAAATTAGTCCACGATTCTTGATTCTGGCGCATTTCGGGATCAACAATCAAAATGCTTTGAGTTCCACAAATAATGCAGCCAATCCATGGAAGCCAGGATTGTTTCTTCATGACATGTGGACTGAATACCTTGTAAGTAAAGGAAAGATGAAAAATGGTTCGCCTTATGAATTATCTATTGGTGCGGGGTTGCATTACTGGAATGGAATTTCTCGCTCTACGAATGCTTCTACCTTAAATTTTATGACACTTGATGCTCCAATTGTCAACTGGGCTACCATCGATGCCGCAGATGAGTTCGCTCGTATGATGGGTATTTATGCCAAAGGCAAACTAGATAAATTTGACTATCGATTTGCGGTGAATATGCCATTTTCTCGGCAAGCAGCCTTAGTTCTACCTACAAATAATTATGGTCCAATTCTTCAAAGTTCAAAGTTTAACCCAAAAAACAATAGTGTCAATCTTCAAGGTTATGTCAATTACCAGTTTTGGGATCAAGAGTCAAATCTCTTACCATTTACAGTTGGTTCATATTTAGGTTCTAAAAAAGTTTTGAATATTGGTGTAGGATTTGAACATGGGTTTGATGCTATGCTTCAAAAAAATTCAGCTACCGACTCACAAGTAGTAGCTATGACTCACTTTTCAGCAGATATATTTTTAGATTATCCTTTGAGTTCAAAAAAGGATGCTATCACAGCATACGCTGTATATTATAATTATAATTTTGGCGAAAATTATTTGAGAAATATCGGTATTATGAATATGGCAGACGGACATACAGCTGCAAATGGATCAGTTAATAGAAGTGGATTTGGAAATTCTTATACTACAATAGGCACAGGAGAGGCGATTCATTTACAAGTAGGCTATTTGTTGCCTAAAAAGTCTGATAAGCTTAGAATTCAGCCTTATGGTAATATCACTCTTCAGAATTGGTATGGTGTAAGAAATCTGGATGGTACAATGAAAGGCTGGGTAGCCAACGGAAATATAGGATGTAACTGGTTATTAGAAGGTCATCATGCAAAAATTACTACCGATGTAGGATTAAGACCTGATTTCAATAATGCAAACAACGAAGCAAAGATTCGTCCATGTTTCACAGTACAAACCATGATTTATCTATAATCTAAATTTTCATTTTAAACTAAAACGATATGTCAAATCAAAATGAACAAAAGAGCTCCTTATTTACCATAATAGGAGCATCGTCTGTCGGTACCATGATAGAGTGGTATGACTTTTATATCTTTGGTAGCTTGGCTACTATTATCGCTACTAAGTTTTTCCCTACGGGAAATGCGACTGCGGCCTTTTTATCCACCTTAGCTACTTTTGCGGCGGGTTTCGTAGTTCGCCCTTTTGGAGCGCTATTCTTTGGAAGACTAGGTGATCTCATCGGGAGAAAATACACATTTATGGTGACTCTACTTCTTATGGGAGGAGCTACCTTTTTGATTGGTTGTATTCCTGGGTATGAAACTATTGGTTTTATGGCTCCAGTACTTGTGTTAATTTTGCGTTTATTACAAGGATTGGCTCTGGGTGGAGAATACGGCGGTGCAGCTACTTATGTGGCAGAGCATTCACCAGCTGAGAAGAGAGGTTATATGACTTCTTGGATTCAAACCACCGCTACTATTGGACTTTTCGTTTCCTTGATTGTAATCATGGTTACTAAAAAATCAATGGATAAAGCTGCTTTCGAAGACTGGGGTTGGAGAGTACCTTTCTGGATTTCACTTTTTATGGTCGCTATTTCTTATGTGATACGAAAAAATATGCATGAGTCACCACTTTTCGCTAAGGTCAAGGCAGAGGGTAAATCTTCTACCAATCCATTAAAAGAATCTTTTGGAAACAAGTATAATTTCAAGTATGTTTTATTAGCTCTTTTTGGAGCTGTGATGGGTCAAGGTGTAGTCTGGTACACAGGTCAGTTTTATGCTATGAGCTTTATCGAAAAGGTCTTGGGTATTTCAGATCAAGTAGGTGAAATTATGATGTATGCTATCATCTTCGCTACACCATTTTTTGTACTTTGGGGTTGGTTATCGGATAAAGTAGGAAGAAAATGGATCATGATGGGTGGTATGCTCATCGCTATTTTATCTTATAGAACTATTTATGAAAAAATGTATCAGACGGTCAATCCTGAAAATAAAACGGAGATATCAGAAAAAGCTGAATCTAAAGCAGAGCTGGTTCCGAATAAGAAAACAGCAGGATTCGATTCTGTCTATACGACGACCAAAGCTTATACGGATGGTACGACGACCAAGTCTGTTAAAACAGTTACTTTAGAAAATGGAGTGGTCAAAATGAAAGAAGGCAAACCTATGGTAGAGACGAAAAATACGAAAGTAATCAATAGTTCTGACCAATGGTCTTTAGTATTCTGGGTATTCTTACAAATACTTTTTGTGACTATGGTTTATGGACCTATTGCAGCTTTCTTAGTGGAAATGTTCCCTACAAAGATTCGTTATACCTCTATGTCACTTCCTTATCATATAGGGAATGGTATTTTCGGTGGACTATTGCCTGCTATCGCTACCTCGCTCGTGACTTCTGCTCAGAAAGCAAATGAGGCTGCAGGTCTAGCTAAGACAGCAAATCAGTCTTACCTAGAAGGATTGTGGTATCCGATAATTATTGGAGCGATCTGTTTTGTGATAGGAGTTATCTATCTCGATGGAAAAGATAATAAAGTAGAAGACTAATTTTTAATATTTAAATAGATATAAAATGAGTGCATTAAAAAAATTATTAGGCATAGTATGGATAGGTTTGGCTCTATTCGCAGGTTACTATTTATATTTCGATCAGACACAGCCTAAGTTTGAATCTGGCAAACCTGAAGATATGATTCCCGCTATTATTTACACTTTCATTTTGCTTCCCCTTATCGTAGGCGGTTTAGGATGCTTTGGCTACTATTCGTTGACAGGAGAGTATAAGGAGCACAATGATTAGTCTTTTTTTGGTTTAGTAGTCTTAGGTTTCTTTTTCATGTTTTGACTCCTAAGATAAATAAGGGAGATAGCACAAGCTGTCTCCCTTTGTTTTTTGGTAAATTATAAGTTATTTTATGAAGCTCTTTATCATTTGATTGCCAAGAAAAAAGTCAAGAAACTTTCAAGATAATAAGGTTTAAATAGTTCATTTATTAAAGATATTTGAAATATACATTAAAGCTTTTATCTGAAACTTATGGTAATAGAATAGGTAAGGTTAGTTTAACTGGTTATTGTATCAAGCGTATAGCACTCAATGATATTCATATAGATGTTTTAGAAGATACTTTAAGATTGGGTATGGGGCAGGCAAAATAGATGATATTTGAGTGGGTGTATTCTAAAACTGCCGGAATGAATAATTGTAATCTGAGGAGAGTTTCTATGGTAATGCAGTTTAATTATATATTAATAAATTCATTTAAAAAATGTAATTTTGATTCAAATTAATAATTGAATCTTTGATTATTAAGCATTAGAAATTATTAAAAATTTAAAACAATCCCATGGCATATATAAGTACAGGAGTGAATCAGCCAGGTATAGTGGAACTTCTACGTTACAAACCATCTACAGGAAATGCACTTTTAAATTTAGCGAACACCTTGTTGATAGAAACTTCTCCATTGAGTTCGGGTGAGAGGGAGTTAATTGCTTCTTATGTTTCATATTTAAATGAATGCGAATTTTGTCATTTATCTCATACAGCCGCAGCTAATGCACATTTTAATGACCATGGAGAAACAGTGAATTGTGTCATTCAGAACATAGATACAGCAAATATTTCAGATAAGTTGAAAGCCTTGCTTAGAATAGCAGCTAAAGTTCAACAAAGTGGTAAACAAGTCCTAAAAACTGATATTGAAAAGGCCTTTGAGAACGGAGCCAGTGATGAAGAAATACACGATACCGTGTTAATAGCTGCCGCATTTTGTATGTTTAATCGATATGTAGATGGTTTAGGGACGACCCCCGCTAAAGCAGAAGAGTATGCAGAAATGGGAAAACGAATGACGCAAGGTTATAAAATGCAGCCAATCACCTAGTGCACTGCATATACCTATTATGAGTAAATTTTTATTGTTTGTTTGTTTTGTTATACCTTCCAGTGCTTCTTACAGTCAAGGACAAAAAGATACTGCTAGGGCATTAAAACTCTCGGAAGTCAATATAATAGGTCATGAGCAGCGAAATCAAGTGACTAAACTTCCAGCTATTTCTGGGACTTATATCTTTGATGGGAAGAAATCAGAAGTCATTTCGTTAAAGACGTTAGATGCCAATATTACGGACAAAACCGGTAGACAAATTTTTGCCAAAGTGCCAGGCGTTTTCGTATATGATATGGATGGTGCAGGTAATCAGATGAATATATCCACACGTGGGCTAGATCCTCACCGTGGCTGGGAATTTAATATTCGCAAAGATGGGGTTATTACTAATTCTGATATGTATGCATATCCTGCGAGTCATTATAGTATTCCTATGGAAAGTGTGGAGCGGATTGAATTGGTTAGAGGTACTGGCTCCTTGCAGTTTGGCGCGCAATTTGGCGGTATGCTCAATTATGTATCTAAACAAGCAGATACATCAAAAAAATTAGGTTTTGAAAGTTATAATACAATTGGCTCCTTTAATTTATTGAGTAGCTATAATGCCATTCATGGAAAGTTAGGAAAATGGAAATACTATGCTTATTTTGCTAAAAAATCGCGAGACGGTTATCAAAAAAATGAACATACGGATTATGAAGCACAAGGTGTTCAATTGTGCTATGAGCTAAATGCTAATCTCACATTGAGAGCTGATTGGGCGAGGTCTTATTATTTATATAGAATTCCAGGACCTTTGACGGACGCTCTATTTCAAACCGACCCTACCCAATCCACTCGCTCGAGAAATTATTTCAGTCCTTCGATTAATATTCCTTCATTGAATGTCAAGTGGAAATTGGCAGATAAAACAGATTTAGAATTTACAAGTTCTGCCGTTCTCGGTACCAGAAATTCAGTGCTTTTTGATAAACCAGCTACTGTTATGGATAGTATTCATTTTTCTACCAATCAATATAACTCTAGACAAGTGGATATCGATGAATTTAATAGCTATACCAATGAATTGCGCATTTTACAATCGTATAAATTAGGCAAACATGCAAGTCATCTTTCGTTCGGAATTCAACTGATGAATAATAATATGCGCCGCAGGCAGCAAGGCAGAGGAACTACAGGTAGTGATTATGATTTGAGTCTGACCAATACTACTTGGGGAAGAGATGTATATCTAAAAACGAGGAATACAGCGCTATTTGCAGAGAATTCATTTAAACTTTCAGAGAAATTATCTATCAATGCAGGTGGGAGATACGAATCGGGTTCTAGCAATATGAGTGGGTTCATTGTTTATTACCCTACAGATAAAATTCCTTTAGAATTGAATAGAAATTTTGTTTTATTGGGCACTTCGATTAGTTATAAAGAAAATAGCAATATTGAGTTTTATGGCGGATGGTCACAAACTTATAGACCAATGATTTTTAAAGATCTTATTCCTACAGATGCGTTTGAAAAGGTAGATGCTAATATTAGGGATGCCTATGGCTATAATGCAGAGATAGGAAATAGAGGAAGTTATAAATTTTTAAAATGGGATATCACAGCCTTTGCTCTGCAATATAATCATCGATTTGGTAGCATACTTCAATCTGACTCCTTCGGAAATTTTTATACATATCGGACAAACGTGGGAAACTCATTGACGAAAGGAATCGAATTCTATATTCAGGCAAATTGGACTTTAACAAAGGATTTGAACATGACTATTTACACCTCCACTACCTATATGGAAGGGAAATACACGAGTGGTATCATAAAATCGGGGACTACTAATTTTAATATCGAGGGTAATGAGATAGAGAGTGTGCCTAGGGTGATCTCTAGAAACGGTTGGACGATTCAATACAAAAAACTAAGCATCTCCACTTTGCTTAGTTATACTTCTCGTTCGTTCGCAGATCCGCTCAATACGGAGGTTCCTTCTGCTAATGGTGCCGTAGGTATTGTCCCAGCTTATACCCTACTTGACATGAATGCCAGTTATAAAGTATCCAATCACCTTACCATCAAATCAAGTTTAAATAATATAACCAACACTCAGTATTTTACAAAGCGACCTCTTTTTTACCCTGGTCCAGGTATATGGCCTTCCGATGGATTTAATGGTTCTTTTTCGTTTATAGTTAAACTATAGTTTTATAGAAATATTATATTTAAATTACCTTTATATTTAAAAATCCAATGACCCCACTCAAAAGAATTACTGCGGCAATTGCTGTAGCTAGTTTATTTTTCTTGTTGATAAACTTTCCCTTGGTGACTATAGTCAACCGAGTAGAGTTTTTCGTGGGATTTCCGATTTTGTATTTTTATATTTTCTCGCTTTGGTTTTTATTTATTCTCTGTATCTTTTTAATTTATAGGCGATATGAATAGCTTCCAATTTCTCGCAGTTTTTATATCCATTAGCTATTTAACCATCCTCTTTTTATTAGCTTATTTCGTAGAGAAGAAAACGACATGGAAGGAATATGTCAAGTCAAGTTCTTCGATTTATGCTTTGTCCTTAGCTATTTATTGTACAGCTTGGACTTTTTATGGGAGTATAGGTTCGGCTTCGAAGACAGGGATTTCCTTTTTGCCCATTTACCTGGGACCGACTATTATGATGCCGTTTTGGTTTCTGATAGTCAAAAAAATCAATCGTATAGCCAAGGCTGCGAATATCACCACCTTCGCTGATTTTTTGTCCATACGCTACTCGAACAGTACGAATTTAGGTATGTTTATTACTTTTCTAATGATAGTAGGAATCATCCCTTATATCTCCCTTCAGATTAAAGCTATTTCGGAGAGTTTTTATCTGCTCATGCAGATCAATCATCAAGATTTAGGTTTTATTTCCAGCTTGAATTTACCTGTTATAGTAACGGTTATTATGGGAATTTTCATCGTGATTTTTGCTACGCAGAAAATGGAGTCCACAGAGCATCATTCTGGAATCGTCGCCTCTATAGCTTTTGAATCCCTGTTTAAACTGCTGGCATTTTTAATCGCTGGAATCGTCATTTGCTATTTTATATTTTCTAGTCCTACGGAAATATTTCAAAAAATTTCTTCGACTAAGGAAATGAGTCGTTTTTTGACAATGCCCACCAATCTTAGTTATATGGAGTGGACAGGATTTACTATTCTCTCTGGTATAGCAGTTATGATTTTACCTCGACAGTTTCAGGTCGCAGTGATTGAAAATACAAAGGAAACGCATTTGAAATCAGCGATGTGGAAGTTTCCGCTTTATTTATTTTTAATTAATCTTTTCGTGCTACCAGTAGCGCTTGCAGGCAATATTTATCTAGCAAATTTTAGTGGACTGAATCCTGATTATTATCTTTTAGAAATTCCGTTGATCAATCAAATGAAATACATAGGACTTTTGGTATTCTTAGGCGGATTCTCTGCAGCTACCGCTATGATTGCGATTGAGACGGTAGCATTGAGCAATATGCTGAGCAATAATTTCATAATTCCACTCAGTTTGAAATTCGGGGAAGGGTCTATGCGAGATACCATTGCTAAAAGAACATTGCTGCTGAGACGAATTAGCGTCATTATTATTTTATTGCTAACCTTGATATATTTCAAATCGATTTCTCCTCTGTATTCCCTTGTGAGTATAGGTTTGATTTCGTTTGTCTTTATAGCACAGTTTTTTCCTGCTTTACTCGGATCTCTCTATTTAAAGCAGAGCAATTACAGAGCGGTTTTCGGGGGTGTATTTGTGGGTTTCTGTGTTTGGCTTTATACTCTTGTTTTGCCTTCCATTATTGAAGGAACCAATTGGGGTCAGGAAATTTTAGCACAAGGGTTGTTTGGTCTTGCCATCTTCAAACCCAATGCCTTGTTTGGATTGACTGTATTCTCACCAGTGATGCACAGTTTTTTCTGGTCTATGTTTTTTAATGTATCGGTCTATATTTTTTTATCTTATTCGTACAAGCCATCAAACTATGAAAAGCAACAAGCGCATATTTATGTAGATGTGTTTAAATATTCCAATCTGGATGAATCCCACATAGTTTGGAAGGAATTCGCAGCTCTTTCCGATTTGAAAAGTTTGATGATGAAATTTATGGGAGAGGAGAAAACGAATATCACGCTCAATTCATTTATGAAGCGATTTGGAATTTCCAATGAAGACGAAATGACATCAGATCCTCGGTTGATACCATTTGTAGAAAGGCTATTGAGTAAGTTTGTCGGTACGGTTTCTGCTCGAATATTGATAGAATCAGTCATAAAGGAGAAAGACATTTTTATCAATGAAATGATAGATATTATACAGGAGTCCAAAGAAGTCATCTCACTCAATAGAGAATTGACCAAGAAGTCCAATGAACTGAAAAAAGCCAAGTCTGAACTTGAGCATATCAATCAGCAACTCCGATTGCACGATCAAACTAAGAATGAATTTCTCTCCACAGTGAGTCACGAGCTGAAATCTCCATTGACTTCTATTCGCTCCTTGTCAGAGATTTTGACAGAATCGGAGGGTCTTTCCGAACAAGAAGTCTCCAATTTCTCCAGTATCATCAATAAGGAAAGTGCTCGTATCACCCGATTAATCAATCAACTGCTCGACCTTGAAAAATATGATACAGGGAAGGAAACTTTAGTATTAAGTGTAGTCAACTTAACTGAATTTTTTGAAGACATTCAAGATGCGTTGAAAGCAGAATTGAGTGAAAAGGAGATAGAGCTAAATATTCAAATAGATAAAAAATTGAATGAACTTATTTTTGATAGAGATAAACTGATGCAGGTCTTTATCAATCTCGTTGGCAATTCTATCAAATTTTCTCAGAATAATACCAAAGTTGAAATTCTACTATCCAAAATAGGCGAAACGATAAATATGGAGATAAAAGATATGGGGCATGGAATTGATCCACTGTATCACGATTTGATTTTTGACAGATTTTTCCAAGCTAAGGACCAAACTATTTTGAAACCCAAGGGCAGTGGATTGGGATTGGCTATTTCTAAGAAGATTATAGAATTACATAAAGGAAAAATTTATGTGAAAACGAGTAGTGAAAAAGGTACTACTTTTGCCATTGAATTGCCACAAATAAAAAATGATGAGCGCTAAACTTTTGCTTGTAGATGACGAACCGAATATACTTCTTTCATTAGACTTTCTGATGCGGAAAAATGGTTTTCAGGTTTTGCTCGCCCGCAATGGAACGGAGGCTATGCAGCTCCTTAAGGAACAGACCCCAGACTTGGTTATACTCGATATTATGATGCCCGATGTGGATGGCTATCAGATTTGTCAATTTATCAAAGGGGATGAAATATTACAATCCACTAAAGTTATCTTTCTCTCAGCAAAGTCTAAAGAGAGCGACATAGCGAAAGGATTGGAGCTAGGTGCAGACGCCTATATGACCAAGCCATTTGCGAATAAAGCCTTATTGGAAAAGGTTAAGGAACTTATTTCTTAGTGCCTATATCATTTTAACGCAATATACACGCTAATGTCACTTTGAATGCCTACCTTTGGTTCGTATATAAAACATAAAATGTATGCGAATAAGAACTTTATCAGAATACCAAGTAGCTTATAAGAAAAGTGTCGAAACACCAGAATTGTTCTGGGATGAGATAGCTTCCAATTTTCAATGGAAAAAGAAATGGGATAAAACGCTGGATTGGAATTTTACGGAACCGAATGTAAAATGGTTTGTTAATGGAAAATTAAATATCACAGAAAACTGCATAGACACACATTTAGAAACACAGCCAGATAAAATCGCTATCATTTGGGAGCCAAATGAAATAGGCGAAGAGTTTAAAACATTTACTTATAGACAACTTTATCATGAGGTATGTACTATGGCGAATGTATTGAAAAATCTAGGCGTGAAGAAAGGAGATAGAGTATGTATTTATCTGCCTATGATTCCTGAATTAGCTTTTGCGGTTTTGGCTTGTGCGAGAATAGGTGCGGTGCACAGTGTGGTTTTTGCGGGCTTTTCTTCGAGTGCTATTGCAGATAGATTGATCGATGCCAAAGCGGAATTTATCATAACTTCGGATGGAATGAGCCGTGGGCCAAAGGCGATGAATATTAAAGAAATCGTAGATGGCGCATTGGATAAAGTAGATTTTATCAAAAAAATACTAGTTATCAATCGAATGAATAGCATTGTGAATATGGTCGCAGAGAGAGATGTGTGGTATCACGATGCGAATCAAGGTGTCTCCGATGAATGTCCTGCTGAAGAAATGGATAGCGAAGATATGTTGTTCATTCTTTATACTTCAGGTTCTACTGGTAAGCCAAAAGGCGTAGTCCATACATGTGGAGGTTATATGGTTTACTCAGCCTATACTTTTGCGAATGTATTTCAATATGAACCCGATGAAATTCATTGGTGTACGGCGGATATAGGATGGGTGACAGGCCATAGTTATATCATCTATGGGCCCTTAGCGAATGGTGCTACCACACTGATGTTTGAAGGAATACCTACCTATCCAGAAGTAGATAGATTCTGGTCCGTTTGTGATAAACACCAAGTCAATATTTTCTACACAGCTCCTACCGCTATTCGTTCGTTGATGGCTTATGGTGCAGAGCCAGTAGATAAGCATAATTTATCCTCTCTAAAAAAACTGGGTAGTGTAGGTGAACCGATTAATGAAGAAGCTTATCACTGGTTTGAACGCCATGTAGGAAAAGGAAGATGTCCGGTGGTAGATACATGGTGGCAGACAGAGACAGGCGGCATCATGATCACGACGATGGCTGGTGTGACGGAATCGCCTGCGAGTTTTGCTGGCTATCCTATGCCAGGTATTCAGCCGAGTTTGGTGACGCCAGAAGGCAAGCCTATTGAGGGAAATGATGTGGAAGGATATTTATGTATTGACTATCCTTGGCCTTCTGTTCTTCGCACAACATATGGAGACCACGAGCGATGTCGAATCAATTATTTTGCTACTTATCAGAATAAATATTTCACTGGTGACGGCGTATATAGAGACAAAGATGGAAGATATAGAATTATCGGTCGAGTAGATGATGTGATTAATGTCTCGGGTCATAGATTCGGGACTGCGGAAATTGAAAATGCGATTGATGAAAATCCAGCGGTTATAGAAACGGCTGTAGTGGGCTATCCGCACGATATCAAAGGACAGGGAATTTATGCTTTCGTTATTCTCGAAAGCCATGCCGAGGCGAGCGACGACACCAAAAAATCTATCATTGATACATTAGTAAAAGAAATAGGACCCATCGCTAAACCAGATAAAATTCAGTTTGTTCCAGGACTCCCTAAAACACGCAGCGGAAAAATTATGCGCAGAATTTTGAGGAAAATTGCCGAAGGTGATACAGCCAATCTGGGGGATATAACTACGCTTATTGATCCCTCAATTGTCGATTTAATTAGGATAGCAGCTATTTAAAGTTTTTCCTTTATCAATAGCATAGTTTCGGGTACTCCGGCGCGACTCATATTGAATATAAGCGTATCTGCAGTTAACTTCTCAATGTCTACCGCTATTTCTAATTCATTATCAGGAGTAGAATAAAGTCTCCCACCCTGAATTTTATAGGTGCCTTTTTCATTAAGGCTTTGATTATTATAGGCGTATTTTCCACCTTCTAGAAATTGAAAAGAAACGTTTGTAGTTTCAGAAAGTTGGTTTTCGCCTTTGACCAGCCATTCTGTGCATTTCCACTTACCTACTATTAATTTTTTCTGTTCTGTATTATTGCATGAACAGAAAAAGATGGTCGAAATAAAAATGAAAGAGATTATTTTATGCATAATATATAATTTAACTAAAATGGAAAACTCGAGATTGGTTTTTTTATTTTCAATCTCGAGTTAAGTTTTTCATTTATTTTTAAGAATGACCATTAGGATTTAGATTATTTAAATCTTTTTCCAAAACCCGCTCTTATGCCAAAATGAACATCAATTGCCTTGTTATTATTAGAGGTAAGAGCGGATATAATGCTACTGGAGCCAGCATATAATGGACCAAGTTTAAATCCAGCGCCTGCAGTGGTGCCTTGAATTTCAGCAAATGTAAACGGTACATATACTTCTATAAATTTTGAAACTATTCTTGGCGTAATAGTGAGGTAGTTTAGAGCTTGTAAACTTCTTGGATCATCTGAGCTAGTCGCCCTTCTATTTAGATTTATAGTGAGAAAAATAGGCTGCCAAACCTTGATGTCTGCCTGAAAATTAAAAGCCATAGGTAGTTTTACCAAAATATTACTATCCGCTGCTATCTCATTCGCTACATTATTCGTTTTGACACTTGCTATGAATTCATCCATGCTACTAAGCTGTATCTTGGCAGGATCGTGCGGTCCTGGATTTAATATAAACTGTCTAGAATTTGTACTATTTAAACTAAACTTCATAGAACCTATGTCTAGTAAAGATGCTCCTATTTTTAATTTATATTGACCAGGTTTTTTGTCGAGTATTTGATAAGAAATACCTGCATCAAATGCCACTCCTGTAGGCCCTCCAACCAGATTGCTTGAAATATTATTTGTTGGGTCACCAGAGCCATTGTACTCTACGCCCATTTGACCAGAGGCATTATTGATCATTACCCTATTACTTGAGTTTTTATCAAGACTGAAACTAAGATTATTCATGTAAACGTTTGCGTATAGTCCTGAAAAAAGTGCTTTCACTGTACCTCCAATTTTTAATGAGTTGTTTTTATCTTTAAAAATTTCTCTAGAACCTGTTAATCCAATTTCAGCCCAACCAAGCATATTCAAAGACATATTGTTTATATTTGGTGAAATGTAAGGTAAGGTTAAATTATTGGAAACAGTTCCATCAATGAGGGATTTAGCGAGAGCCACATCAATGTTGTTCATATTTATATAAACACGGCCTCTAGTGATTATCCCTATGGTAGTCTTTTTGTTTATGGCTATAGCTAATGAAGGGCCTATCACATCAGCATCCACACGCATATTGAACCCTACGGGTGTAGATGTATTTAAAAACCGATTCTTTATATCGTCTGATTTCCCTAGTTCATTTGATGTGAAATTGATGACGTTGTTTGAAATATTCATATCAAATCCAATCAAATTCAGATCAAACTTTTGAGGCATTCCTGCTAAATCAGCTGGGTTGACTAATGTGGTTAGTATGCCGCCTCGATTAGAAGTTTTAATAGCATTGAAGGAGTTTTGACCATTTACTATGCCGGTCGAGCCAAAAATTGCAACAATTAGGAATAATTTTCTCATGTTTTTAAGGTTTAATTTTTAAATCGTCAGATGCATCCCGAATCTCTGGTAAGCATGTAAAAATCATTATTAACTTTTACTTATATACCTAATTAATAACCTAATTTCATATACAAATTTTAAGTTAATTGCCGTAAAAATAGACTAAATAATTATAATGTCCTTTTTTTGTTAAATTTCATTCTGTTTTAATCATAATAGTTATATTTTTGTGGTAGTAAATTTTAAATTACAAATAAATGACAACTCAATCACAATCAACTACTGGTGCAATGAATTACAAAGTAAAAGACATTACCCTCGCGGAATGGGGAAGAAAGGAAATCAGATTGGCAGAAGCTGAAATGCCAGGTTTGATGGCTCTCAGAAAGGAGTATGGAGCTTCCAAGCCATTGGCTGGTGCTAGAATAGCGGGTTGTTTGCATATGACCATACAGACAGCGGTATTAATTGAAACATTGAAAGAACTAGGAGCTGAAGTGACTTGGTCTTCATGCAATATTTTCTCAACTCAAGATCATGCTGCTGCTGCAATTGCTGCTGCGGGTATCCCAGTTTTCGCTTGGAAAGGTCAGAATGAGCAAGAATTCGACTGGTGTATAGAGCAAACGTTGAATGCATTCGAAGGGGGCAAATATTTAAATATGATTTTGGATGATGGGGGCGATTTGACGAATATGGTTTTAGATAGATATCCTCATTTGGTAAAAGACATAAAAGGAATATCAGAAGAAACGACCACAGGTGTGCATAGACTTCAAGATAGACAGCGCAATGGAAAATTGCCTTTGCCTGCCATCAACGTCAATGACTCAGTAACTAAATCTAAATTTGATAACAAATATGGTTGTAATGAATCTCTAGTCGATTCTATCCGAAGAGCCACTGATATCATGATGGCTGGCAAGACAGCAGTCGTTTGTGGCTATGGCGACGTAGGTAAAGGTTCAGCAGCATCGTTGAAAAGCGCAGGTGTGCGAGTTACGGTGACTGAAATTGACCCTATATGTGCACTTCAAGCTGCTATGGAAGGTTTTGCAGTAAAGAAATTGGAAAATTGTATAGGAGACGCTGATATTATCGTGACAGCTACAGGAAACAAAGATATCGTGACAAAAAATGCTTTCTTGAAAATGAAAGATAAGGCTATCGTATGTAACATAGGTCATTTCGATAACGAAATCGATATGGCTTGGTTAAATAAAACTTATGGTTCTAGTAAAATAGAAATCAAGCCACAAGTTGATTTATATAATGTGAATGGGAAAGAAATTATTGTTCTGGCAGAAGGAAGATTAGTCAACCTTGGTTGTGCTATGGGTCATCCATCATTTGTTATGTCTAATTCATTTACGAATCAGACTTTGGCTCAATTAGAATTATGGACCAATTCTGACAAGTATGATAATTTAGTCTATGTGCTACCTAAGCATTTAGATGAGAAAGTAGCAAACCTACATTTAGAAAAAATCGGTGTCGAGCTTGAAGAATTAAGCCAAGATCAAGCAGAGTATATTGGTGTTAAAGTGCATGGACCTTATAAGCCAGAGCATTATAGATATTAGTCACTGGTAGCTAGTTTATAATAGTTATTTAGCAGTATAAAAAAAGGGTGGTCTCGTTCTAATAAAACGGGACTGCCTTTTTTTAATTTAATATTATGAGTGTAAATCGAATTCTTTTTTCAGTATTTTTTGTTTTTTTACTTGTTTTAGTTCTATTAGCAACTTTAACATCGAAAAAAAGAGCCTTTCTATTAAATCGTTCTGTTTCTATTTCAATTAATGGAAAGCCAATTCCTGCTTCAGTTGTTACTGTTAACTCAGATCAAACTATATTGAGTGTTTATAGTGACAGTTTAAATAAGCGAATTCAAATAGGAAGTAGCAAAAATTTTGTAAAGAAAATGTCGGCATTTGAATGGCGGATTTCTGCTAAAATGTTTGATTTCAGTGACCCGGATGTATTGTTTACGTTTGCATTGTATCTCATGTTGATTATGACTGCATTGTATTTTTGGTTATACGCAATTGATGACTATACTTTCATTCGAGATCTTATTCGTAATAGAACAAAAGTTCCATTAAGCTATTATTCCGAAGAAGAATTAGAAAATAAAATAGGAGATTTAATGACTTGCCATCATTGTGGAGATAGTCAAAAAATGAAATTAATCAAGGAGACCTTTCAAGATAGTATGCAGATGATAAAATTAGTTTGTACCAAGTGCGGCTATGAAAAAGATGCTCGCGTAGATAAGGTTTAGGTTATAAATTAATTTTCAACTATTTTCGCACTGATGAAACCCATTTCCATTCTTTTTGAAGATGATTATTATATAGCAGTCGATAAACCGAGTGGGGTTTTATCTATTCCCCCACGTGCAGGACTGGAAGAAGATATCTTTTCTTTTTTCAAAGCCAAATACGACGATTTGCGATTGGTACACCGTATTGATAAGGAAACTTCTGGCGTTTTGATTTTTGCCAAAGGAGAAGAAGCACAGCGCAGTTTGTCTTTGCTATTCGAGCATCATACTATTTTTAAAGAATATAAAGCGATCTTAGCGGGAATTCCGAAAGAGGATAGTGGAACTATCGAAAACTATCTCGATGAGCACCCTAACGTCAAAGGCACCTATCGCTTAGCCTATCAGGGAAAGGGGAAATTAGCTATTTCGCATTATCAAATAGAGGAAAAATTCAAACGTAACTGCCTAGTCGCTTTTCAAATAGAAACAGGCAGAACCCATCAAATCAGAGTTCACGCTCAGTTTTTAGGCTGTCCATTGGGTTATGACCCTATTTACAATCCTCAAAATGGTATTTTTCTCTCTCGCTTGATCAAAAACTATAAAGGAAAGGACGAGGAGCGCTCTATCATTCAACGTTTATCGCTGCATGCGCAGACCTTGCGCTTTTACCACCCTTTTACAGGAGAAGTCGTCGATATTCAGTCTCTATTTCCCAGAGATTTTCAAAAGGCAATCGAAATTTTGAGGAAGCATTGTTAACCTATTTTACGATTTGACTCATTAAGGATTCGTAAATTTTTAACTTTTAGCCTTTTTTCTATTTATTTTAAGCTACTTTTGCACCCCATTAAAAAAGGTAATTCTTAATTTTCAATCACTTATTTACAAGTAATTGTAGAATTATTCATTGCCAATTATTCATTATTAATTAGTAAAAGTGAGTGTAGATAAAATAAGAAACATTGCTATTATAGCCCACGTTGACCACGGAAAGACGACCCTTGTAGATAAAATGCTGCATGCAGCTATGTTGTTTAGAGATAATCAGCAGATGAATGAATTGATTCTCGACAACAACGACCAGGAGCGTGAGCGCGGGATTACGATTCTAGCGAAAAACGTAGCCGTCAATTGGAAAGGACATAAGATCAACATTATAGATACGCCAGGTCACTCGGATTTCGGGGGTGAGGTAGAGCGTGTTTTGAATATGGCTGATGGGGTTCTTTTGCTATGTGATGCATTTGAAGGCCCTATGCCTCAGACTCGATTTGTAACCCAAAAAGCACTTGCTTTAGGTAAAAAGGCCATTGTGATTGTCAATAAAGTAGATAAGCCAAACTGTACTCCAGAAAAGGCGTATGAAGATGTATTTGATTTATTTTTCAATTTAGAAGCTACTCAAGACCAATTGGATTTCAAAACCATTTACGGTTCTGCTAAGCAAGGCTGGATGAGTGATGATTTCAATAAGCCAACGGATAATGTCAATATAATATTTGATACAATCATTAGCGAAATTCCTTGTCCGAAAATTAGTCAAGGTAATTTACAATTGCAGATTACCTCGTTGGATTTTTCTAGTTATACAGGTCGTATCGCAGTAGGGAGAATAGAACGAGGAACTATAGAGGAAAATCAACCTATCTCTTTGATGAAAGCAGACGGTTCTATCAAAAAAATGAGAACCAAAGAAATTTATGTTTTTGAAGGAATGGGCAAGGTGAAGGTTTCCAAAGCAGAAGCGGGTGAAATTGTAGCGGTGACAGGTATTGAAGATTTCGAAATTGGTGATACAATAGCAGATTTTGAGGCTCCAGAAGCATTAGAGAGAATCAAAATCGATGAGCCTACCATGAGTATGATATTCACCATCAATAACTCCCCATTTTTCGGAAAAGAAGGAAAATTCGTCACTTCACGTCACATAAGAGAGCGATTGACTAAGGAGTTAGAGAAAAATCTGGCATTGAGAGTGCATGATACGGGTTCTCCAGATTCGTTTTTAGTTTATGGTCGCGGTATTCTTCACTTGTCTGTATTGTTAGAAACTATGCGCAGAGAGGGTTATGAGCTACAAGTAGGCCAGCCACAAGTGATTATTAAAGTAATAGATGGCAAAAAATGCGAACCTATCGAAAATTTAACGGTTGATGTGCCAGAAGAATTTGCGGGTAAAATTATAGAATTGGTTTCTCAGCGAAAAGGAGAGATGAAAGCGATGTTCACCAAAGGGGATATGCAGCGTTTGGAGTTTGAAATCCCTACGAGAGGTTTGAATGGTTTTAGAAGTACAGCCTTGACTCAGTCAGGCGGTGAAGCTATCATAGCCCATAGATTTAAGGATTACGAGCCTATGAAAGGGGAAATCCCAGCTAGAATCAATGGAGTCATGATATCGAAAGAAACAGGAATGGCTACAGGCTATTCTATGGAAAAATTAAAAGATAGAGGTCGATTCTTCATCGAGCCAGGGGATCAGATTTACGCTGGTCAGGTGATAGGTGAGCAAATCAGGCCTGGGGACTTAGTTGTTAACGTATGTACTGCCAAGCAATTGACCAATTTCCGTGCTGCGGGTAAAGATGACAACGTAGGACTTCCTCCTAAGATTGATTTTTCCTTAGAAGAATCTATGGAATACATAGAGAAAGATGAATATTTGGAATTGACACCGAAATCTATGCGTTTGCGTAAAATTCATTTGGATGAAAATGAGCGTAAAAAAGCAGCTCAGAAGGCAGGTTAGTCAATTTGAAAATGAATTAATTTGAAAATTGGATTATGAAAAGATTCAATTTTAATTCGTGAATACAGACGAAATAGTCTGCACAGGTTCATGGTACTACTATCCGATAATTTTTCCGAGTCCGAAAAACGCTTTCTTTTACAATATATAAAAAAGGAAAATCCATCGATTCCCCTTGACGAAATAATCTCTCGCTTAAACCTAGGCGAACCTATAGACTATATTCTCGGTTACACTTATTTCTATGGATTGAAAATAGAGGTCAGTGAGGATACCTTAATTCCTCGTCCAGAAACCGAAGAGCTGGTCGAACTCATTTTAAAAGAGAATCAAACCAGATCCGGATTAAAAATTCTAGACATAGGTACAGGTAGTGGTTGTATTGCTTTAGCCTTGAAATCTAAATTAGGAGATGCAGAAGTAACTGCCATAGATGTTTCCATTGCGGCATTAGAAATAGCGAAAAAAAATTCTGTTCATCTTGATTTAAAAATAAATTTTGTTCAGTTAGATATATTGGATGAACAACTATGGCCGCAGTTAGTGAACTATGATATTATAGTCTCCAATCCACCTTATATTCCACAGGAAGAAAAGAAGGATATGACTTCTTCAGTGTTAGATTACGAGCCCCATTTAGCCTTATTCGTAGAAAATGACCCTTTGCTATTTTATAAGCAAATCTTGAAATTTGCTACTTCACACCTCAATCCAAAAGGCCTTGTCTATTTCGAAACCAGTCAAACTATTCAGTTAGAAGAATACGACGGATTTCATATCGAAAAACAAAAAGACTTGAGTGGAAATTGGCGGTTTTTGAAGTGTGTTTCAAATTTCTAGTTTTTTACTGAATTGAAAAAGTTTATAAATGTCAATAGAAAAGGCTAGATTTGTAAATAGAAAACTGGAGTGAAATGAATTATAGAATGAAATCAAAAATTTTGATGTACACATACGAAATCGCAGACATCGCCAAAAGGAGATTAATTGATATATGAGAATTTTACTTTTTTGTTTATGTTGTATTATTCTTCTTGGATGTAAATCTGGTACTAAAGAATTTAAGAATAAGTTAGAGTTGCTAAAAACCAGTAATTATCAGTTCTATAAAAGCATTGACTTATATAATAGAAAAGGAATTGGTCATATAGAAGATATTAGTGATTTGTGTTCGCCTTTTTATGCAATAAAAGAAACGAAGGACATAATTTTCACTTATGAATTTCACGAAGATTATACATATACTCCAAAGCACTACAAAGTTTTTAAAAACTATTTATTATCAACAACTATAAGTAAAGAATTGGAATTCGAAAATCTATATCTCAGAAAAATTGAGTTAATAAAAAGCGATTTGTACATTATTTACACCTATGAGATTAATGACAATAGTGAATTTCTTGACTATATTGATTTTAAATATAAGAATGGACAAGATATAAGATATTATAATTGTAAAGAAAAATTGCTTGGCTTAAAAAATTACGAAGTAAACATTAACGAACAAAATATTACAGTATATTTTCCGAATTTCAAAACAGAATGTGAGTAAACCTAGTTCGCTTTAGTCTATAGTTGAAGTCGTACAGTTCGGTATAGTTTTTAACTATGACGTTGTGATAATAAATCTTTGATTAATCTGAAAGAATGTCAGGTAAACCGACGACAATCACCTACTTCACCCCCACAAACAATTTTTTCAATGGAAATTTCAGTTTGGGAAAAAGATAAGAAATAGCATTTTCTGATTCGATGATGGGCTTCTTGCCAATAAATATCCCATTTTCTAAAACATAGATAAGCAGTTGGCGCTCTGTAGGGTGAATCATCCAGTATTCTTTCACGCCTGCTTCTTCGTAGAGTTCGTATTTGATATTCATCTCCTTATTCGAATTGCCTGGGGATAGGATTTCTACGACTAAGTCAGGGGCACCTAGGCAGCCTCGTTCATCGATTTTATCTTCATCGCAGACGACAATCAAGTCTGGCTGAACTACATTATAGATATCTTTATCTTTAGTTGATTGTTTTTTGTTTAGCAATCGAACATCGACGGGCGCAAAAAATAAACTACAAGAATGATTAATGAAATAAGCGTCGAAAATTCTAGTAAGAATAAGTAGAATTCGCTGATGCGTAGTACTCGGCGCAGGTGACATCTCCGCTATCATTCCCTTAAATAGTTCTACTCGCTCTTTGATTTTCCACAAGAGATAGTCCGCATAAGAGTACTTTTTATTCAGGTCTAACTGAGAGAGTTTCGTGATGTTCATTGTGCAAATTTAGCGAAAAATAGATACTTTTATCCAAAAAAACAAATGCAAGAAATTCAAGCTATTTTCTTCGATATGGACGGTGTTTTGGTCTTCTCAGAGCCTTTTTGGCGAGAGGCGGAGCATAAAGTTTTCAAGAAACATTTCAATATAGAACTCACAGAAGATGATGTGAACCAAAGTACAGGTTTGAAAACTACAGAAGTGGTCAATATGCATATGTCGAAGTATGGATTTACCTGCGACCTCGAAGAAATAGGCTATGAAATAGAAAAAGAAGTCGTACGACTCGTCTATGAGCGAGGAGAACCGATGAAGGATTTGATTGAACTCACGGAATGGATCAAAGAAAAAAGCTGGAGACGCTGCTTGGTAACTTCTTCATCAAAATATGTTTATGAAAATATAGTTCGCTTTGTAGGTTTGGATGGGTTTTTTGAACGGAAATTTACAGCCTATGATGAGGAATGGGGCAAACCCAATCCAGCGGTATATCATTCGGCTGTTAACTATCTAGATTTGCCAAAAGAAAGTATAATCGTGATAGAGGATAGTATGAATGGAGTCAAAGCTGCACATGCTGCCGGATTGAAAATTCTAGGTTTACCCGAGGAGCACAATAAGACCAATGAATTATATAATTCTATGGTTACAAAGTCCTTTAACTCACATTTCGAGATATTAAATTACTTAAAATCTAATTGTTAAAATCTTAAAGATTTTTACTCATGCACTCCGAAAGACTCGCCTTAAATTTGCCGCTTTTAATACCATATGTCAGCTAAATTATTTTTTACATTAAGTTTATTGCTATTTTCCTTTAATATAGAAGCTCAGAATGTAAATATTAGCGGAACGATAACAGACGCAGAAAGTGGTGAAACGATTACAGGTGCTATAGTTTCCGTTCCGGATTTGCCGGGGATTGGCACTGCTACTAATGCCTATGGTTTTTACTCTCTATCACTACCTGCAGGCTCCTACAAAGTGAGAATTAAGTTCTTAGGATATGAAGAAAAATATGAGGATATCACAATTTCAACCAATACAAAGAAAAATTTCTCGATTAGAAAGAAAGCAAAGGCGATAAAAGAAGTCACCGTATCTGGCAAAAAGAAGCAAAAAATAACCGAGGAAGTTCAAATGGGAAAAATACAAGTGGACTTAAAGGAACTTGAAAAGATTCCAGTTATTCTCGGGGAAAGGGATGTTTTAAAGTCTATTCAATTATTGCCTGGCGTCATGCCCCAACAAGAAGGTGCTTCAGGTATTATCGTTCGTGGAGGTGGAGTCGATCAAAATTTGATTTTATTGGATGAGGCTCCAGTTTATAATGCTTCACATCTTTTAGGATTTTTCTCTACCTTCAATTCGGACGCACTAAAAGATTTAACCTTATACAAAGGAAATATGCCCGCGGAATATGGAGGGCGATTGTCATCGGTCATTGATGTGAAAATGAAAGAGGGCAATAATAAGAACTATGAAATAGGGGGTGGTATAGGCCTTATAGCCTCAAGACTCTATGCTGAAGGACCTATTCAAAAAGATAAGAGCTCATTTTTTGTCTCAGGAAGGAGAACCTATGCAGATGCCTTTCTATTTCTGGCTTCAGATTCTGTAGCCAAGAAAAGTACCTTGTATTTTTATGATTTGAATCTCAAAACCAACTTTAAAATTAGTGAGAAGGATAGAATTTATTTTTCGGGATATTTTGGAAACGATCACTTTGGATTAGCTGATGCATTCGGTATTCAATATGGAAATGTAACCGCTACTACTCGTTGGAATAGAATTATCAGCGATAAGTTATTTTCAAACACGTCATTTATTTACAATAACTTCAATTATCAAGTCAAAATTGGACTCAATAATTTCGATTTAAAAGTCAACTCGATTTTGAATAACTACAGTTTAAAACAAGACTATGATTATTTCTTGAATGGGAAAAATAGAATTAAGGTAGGTGGAATAAGCACCTGGTACAACGTGGTCCCAGGAGATATTGAAAGCAGCGATACCCTTATAGCCAAGAGAGGTTTGAATAGAAGCAATGGTTGGGAAAATGCAGTCTATATTCAAAACGAACAAACGATAAGTCCTAAATTGAAAATAAATTATGGCTTGCGGCTCTCGCTATTCACTGTAGCTGGCAGCAATAACCTTTATTCTTTTGATGAATCGGGAAAGGTTTTAGATACCACGATTTTAAAAAACCGTCAATTGGATCGTAGTTATTTTAATCCAGAACCACGGTTTTCTGTGAATTATAGTATAAAAGAAGGACAAGCCATCAAGTTGGCCTATTCACGAAATGTCCAGTACATACACCAATTGAGCAATACCAATGCAGGATCTCCAACTGATCGCTGGGTTCTGAGTACTAGAAATATCCGTCCCGCTATTTCCGACCAGATATCAGCAGGCTATTTTTTCAATTTTGCAGATGACATGTTTGAGGCTTCGATTGAGGGGTATTTCAAATACATGCAAAATCAAATTGACTATAAACCTGGTACGGTCCTCAGAGCAAACGAGACTGTAGAAAAAGACCTAGTAAATGGCGTCGGGAGAGCTTACGGAGCCGAGTTCTTTTTGAAAAAACGAGTCGGAAAATTGACTGGGTGGATAAGCTATACGCTCGCTCGATCGGATAGAAGTTTTGATGGAATAGATGGAGGTGAATGGTTTCCTTACCGTTATGATCGCACGCATGACATTAGTATAGTGGCTATGTATGACCTATCACAAAAAATCAATCTATCAGGAACTTTTGTTTACTATACAGGAAATGCTACCAACTATCCTACGGGTAAGTATGCTATTTCTGGAGACATCACAGCCAATCCTGCGGATCCAGGGTTAGTTTACACATCTTATGAGCGAAGAAATAAGGATAGATTCCCTAGCTATACCCGTGTGGATCTTGCACTTAATTGGATGTTGAAGAAAGGCAAAACCTGGGAACATGAATTGAGTTTCTCGATTTACAATGTATTAGGCGCTAAGAATGCATTCCAAATAGATTTTCTATATGACAATCCTTCGGCGACTACCTATGCCGAAAAGACCTATCTCTTCGCTCAGGTTCCATCCATCACGTATAATTTTAAATTTAAGCCCAAAAAAGCTGTTTCTAAAGAAAATAAATAAATTGTTGACTAATGAATTTCCGATTAATTATACCATTTGGATTCCTATTCGCACTCTTGTCTTGTAAAGAGCGAATTGATCTTTCCTTAGCAGAAAATGTCAATAAACTTATTATTGAGGCTGAGGTCCATGATGGTCCTGGCCCCTATTATGTCAAGCTATCGCGCTCGACAAATTTCAATAATCCCTCAACATATATACCGCATACTCCTAATTCGATTATTATATCTGATAATGTTGGCAATAGAGATTCCCTCATCAAACACGGAGACGGAATATATAAAACAACCACGCTTCAAGGCAAAGTCGGAAATACCTATTATTTAACTGTAAACGATGCCAGCGGAACATATAGTGCAGAATCTAAATTAAACTCTGGCCCACCAATCGATAGTTTTTATTTCTTCTTTTTTTTAACTCAAGAAAATATCAACCCGACTATTGTCATCAATGAACCAATTTCTGAAGAAAATTATTACCGTTATTTTGTCAGGAAAAATGGAAAAACAGCTGAATTCCAGTATGTTTCTGACGATAAATTAATAAATGGATCCAGGTGGCGGTTTACAGCCTTTCGCGAGGAGTATAAAAAAGGCGACTCAGGAGAGTTTGTTTTCCTAGGTATCGATAAGGCTAATTTTAAGTATTGGAATATTCTAGTTCAAAATCAAGCAGCAGTGAGCGGAGGGAATGAAAGTGCAGCCCCAGCTAATCCACCTTCAAATTTCTCTGGTGGCGAGGTTTTGGGTTATTTTAGTGCTCATTCCCGAAAAACAAGGAAGTTTATTGTACCATAGCTTTTAGATTTTTTTAATTAGAAGAAACTAAACCTTACCTAATTTTGAGTCTCTAAATATAAAAATTAACTATATGAGAAAATTATTTTTATCCATTGTAGCCTTGCTTTTTTGTTCCACATTCTACGCTCAGAAAGTTGCCTTCGTAGAGTCTGAATATATCTTTTCAAAGTTGAAATCTTATCAGTCTGCCAATGAAAAAGTAGAAAAGCAATCCCAGGAATGGCAAAAGGATATTGAGGATAGAATGAGCGAATTAGAATCTATATATAAAAAGTTTCAAGCAGAACAATCTTTGTATACAGCGCAGATGAAGCAAGAAAAAATTATAGAAATTGAAGCCAAGGAAAAAGAAGTGGCTGCGCTGCAACAAAAGCGATTTGGTCCAAATGGTGAATTGTTTAAAAAGCGTCAGGAGTTATTGCAGCCTATCATGAATCGTATGGTCGAAGAGATACAAAAAATAGCTCAAGCTAAATCTTATGATATTGTCATAGATAAAAGTAGTGGCAATACTGTGTTATACAGCAATCCTAGATTGAATATCAGTGAAGAAGTCATAAAAGCCATGGGAAATTAGATTATTTCCTTATTATTGCATTAAAATATTTACAATTAATCATATACACAAAAATGAAAAAAACAATTTTAATTTTATTGGCAGCATTTATTTCTATGACTGCTAGCGCACAGATGAAAACCGCCACGGTCAATTCAAATGAATTAGTGATGAGCATGCCTGAAACCAAATCTTTACAAGCTAAGATTCAGGAGAAAAGTGCAGAATTGAGCAAGCAATTAGAGACTATGTACAAACAGTACGAGACTAAAATGGCTGAGCTGAAAGGAATCAATCCGCAAAAAATGACAGCCATAGAAGAAGCTAAAGTGGCTGAATTGCAAGATTTGCAAAAAAGAATTGAAAAATTCGAGCAGTCAGCACAAAAAGAAGTACAGCAAATGGAGCAAACCCTCTCGGTGCCGATTCTTGAAAAAGCCAAGAAAATGATAGAACAAGTAGCTTCTGAAAGAGGTTACACGCATGTGTTTGACGTTTCCGCAGGAGGTATGATTGTTTTTCCAAAAGGGGATGATATTACCGATGCTACCAAAACAAAAATGGGCATTTCATTGACTCCTGCTAATGCGACACCAGCTCCTACCGGATCTGCACCAGCGGGTATGCCAAGTATGGCTCCTAAGAAAAAGTAATATTTTTCCTTGAACTCTCAGAGTATTGGAATTTTTGATAGTGGTATTGGCGGCCTTACGGTCGCCAATGCTATTTCTGGCCTACTCCCAAAAGAGCATTTAGTTTATTTTGGAGATTCTGCGCACATGCCTTATGGGGAAAAGTCTCCTGAGTTGATACAGGAATTTTCAACGAAAATTACTAAATACCTTATCGAAGAAAAGAAGTGTAAAGCAATTGTAATAGCTTGTAACACAGCCTCTGCCATAGCATACAGTCACTTGAAGAAATCTTATGAGGGTCAGGTGCCTATTATCAATGTTATTGACCCTATGATTGAATTGATCGTAGCCTCCCATTTTAAGAAGGTGGGGATAATTGCCACCCGCGGCACTATTGAATCTAATGTTTATCAAGATAAGCTCAATAGACGGGTGCCAAATCAGGAATATGCTGTCTTGGCTACTCCTCTTTTAGCTTCTATGATCGAAGAAAATTTTATTCACGATGATATATCCTCTACCGTTATCAGTAAATATCTAAGCGAGCCAATTCTTGACGATATTGATTCTTTGGTCCTTGCTTGTACGCATTATCCATTAATCGCAGATGATATTTCAGAATATTATCAAGGTGAAGTGAAGCTTCTCCTTTCCGGTCCTGTAGTGGCGGAAAAGTTGAAAATGATTCTCCAAAAAGAGAACCTACTTTGCAATGAACGTTTGGTGGAGAATGAATTTATAGTGTCAGATTTAGCTAAAAATTTTGAAAAATCGGCTCACAAGTTCTATGGTACCAAGATCAACCTAAAAGAAGTCAAACTTTAATTGAATAATTAATACTTTTGTAATACCATTTAAATAAGATAAAATCAATTCAAAAACGAAAAAGATGAAAAGAATACTAGTAGCCTTTTTAACTATTATACTAACTAATTGCAATGCGATTGGAGGAGATGAATATGTAATTAAAGGTAAATTAAACAATTCAAGTGCAAATTCAATATACCTGGAAAGAATTTCTCATACAGAAATAAAAATGGTAGATAGTTCTGCAATTAAGAACGGAATTTTTACTCTCAAAGGGCCTATTGAAGGTTTAGGGTTTTACAGATTGAGAATTAAATCCAATACCCCACAAGGAGAGTTATTTTGGTTTCTGAGTCTGGATAAAAATGAACAAGTGCAGGCAACCATAGATGAAAAAACTCCTTTGAATCATAGTATTCTAAGCAATGAAAAACAAAAGGAATTTCAGGATCTAGTAAGAAATTTTAATGCCCAGCAGTCTGAGGTGATGCAGATGTATCAGCAGTATAATGCCCTGACTCAGAAAGACCCAAATTCAAAGGAAGCACAGGATTTAGGCAGTCAAATCAATTCAAAAAATGAGAACTTCAACCGATATATAACGGGAATTATTCAAACTTCCAAGAATTTAATGACAAAATATTACCTGTATTCTGTTATGCTTCAACAATTTCAAAATCAACCAGTACCAGAGCAGTTAACTCAAGATATCAGGGTTTATACTACCGTATTGACAAAAGAACTTCCAAATTCATTGTATGCAAAGGATTTCCAGACTATCATAAATAATTTGGATATGCAAAAGAAAATGGCAGAGGCTAAGTCCAAATTAGATGTGGGATCACTAGCGCCAGATATTGAATTGGTAAAAGAGGATGGCACTAAAACTAAGTTATCGTCTTTCAAAGGAAAAATCGTTTTAATGGATTTCTGGGCTAGTTGGTGCAGACCATGTCGAATGGAAAATCCTAATGTAGTGGCTGCTTATAAAAAATATAAAGACAAGGGCTTAGTTATCTTAAGTATTTCCCAAGACCAAGATTTAACAAAATGGAAAACAGCTATTGGCCAAGATGGCCTAATCTGGACTACTCATTTTTCAGATAATCTTGCGGGCGGCGTGGCTTCTTCTATGTACGATGTGAGTTATATCCCCAAAACTTACTTGCTAGATAAGTCGGGAAAAATAGCAGCTAAGGACCTTAGGGGTCAAGCATTAGAGTTGGAAATTGAAAAATTGACAAAATAAAAAACTAGATCAATGAAAGGAATAATCCTAGCTGGTGGCAGTGGCACTAGACTGTACCCAATTACCTACGCCATTAGTAAGCAGATCATGCCTATCTATGATAAGCCTATGATTTATTATCCTCTTTCTACATTGCTGCTTAGCGGAATACGTGAAGTTTTGATTATTTCCACGCCATATGATTTGCCACAGTTCGAAAGACTTTTGGGAGATGGCAGTCAAATAGGCTGTAAATTTTCTTATGCTGTGCAGGAAGTGCCTAATGGCCTAGCTCAGGCATTCGTTATTGGAGAAAAATTTATAGGTAAGGATAAATGTGCTCTTGTATTAGGCGATAATATTTTTTATGGTTCAGGTTTAGGTAAAATATTAGAAAAAAATAGTGACCCTGACGGAGGTATTATATACGCTTACCGTGTTTCTGATCCAGAGAGATATGGTGTTGTCGAATTTGATGAGAATAACAAAGTAATTAGTTTGGAGGAGAAACCTAGTAAGCCAAAGTCAAACTATGCTGTGCCAGGATTGTATTTTTATGATAACTCCGTGGTAGATTATGCTAAAAATTTAAAACCCAGCCACAGAGGGGAATATGAAATCACTGACTTAAATAGAATCTATTTAGACAAGGGAAAACTAAGTGTAAGCATATTAGAAAGAGGCACAGCTTGGTTAGATACAGGTACCCACGAGTCTCTCATGCAGGCGTCACAATTTGTGCAGGTGATTGAAAATCGACAAGGGTTTAAAATTGGTTGTATCGAGGAGATAGCCTTCAGAAAAGGATTTATCACAAGGGAACAATTATTAAAAATAGCAGAACCATTGACTAAAAGTGGTTATGGACAATATTTATTGGAAGTAGCAAATGAGAAGATATAAATTGTCCTAATGTCTCAGAGTCATTCAGCAGGTTTTAAGAAATTTATATTGGTCACTGGTGCCGCAGGTCAAGTAGGAAGTTGTCTAGTAGATAAGCTAATTGAAAATGAGGAAAACTTTGTTGTAGCAGTAGATAATTATCTCACAGGGACTAAAGAAAATCTTCCTAAAAATTCTCCAGTCAATTACAAATTTATTGTTTGTGATGTGAATGACAAGAAGCAGATAAGCGCTGTAATGACTTCATTTCTCTTTGATTATGTTTTTCACTATGCTGCTGTAGTGGGTGTCAAGAGGACAATTGATAATCCTCTCTGGGTTTTGAACGACATTAATGGTATTGAAGCTATTTTAAAGCTGTGTGTATCTACAGGCGTCAAACGCATTTTCTTTTCATCGAGTAGTGAGGTATATGGAGAACCATTCGAACATCCCCAAAATGAACACACGACTCCTTTAAATTCTCGATTGCCTTATGCCATAGTGAAAAATGTCGCAGAAGCTTATCTCAGAAGTTATCATAAAGAGTACGGTTTGGATTATACCATATTTCGTTTTTTCAACACTTATGGACCAAAGCAAAGCAAAGATTTCGTCGTAAAAAAGTTTTTGAATGCGGCATTGAATAATGAGCCCATTACCATCTTTGGGGATGGATCTCAGTCGAGAACTCTCTGCTACATTGCCGACAATATTGATGCTACGACAAATTGTCTCTACAAGGATTTATTCGTAAATGAAACTATCAATATAGGCAATTCAAATGAAATTTCTATGCTTGAGTTAGCTAAATTCATACGACAAAAAACAAATTCAAAATCTGAAATCATTCACCTGCCAGCACTGGAAGAAGGGGATATGACGCGCCGATGTCCTGACATTGCGAATATGAAAACTGCTTTAGATCGAGAGTTAACCGATTTAGAAACAGGTATAGATAGTCTCATAAGAGCTATGAAATCCTAGCTTTATCTGTCTATTCTAGGACTACGATTTCTACTCTTCTATTTCGAGACCTCCCATGTTCAGTTTCATTTGTGGCCAATGGATTGTCATAGTTATTACCAATATAGTTTATTCTGTCATCGGAAATGCCGTATTCTAGGAGCAGATTTTTAACAGCCTTCGCACGCTGCTCGGATAATTTTTGATTATAATCTAAGGTGCCAATATTGTCTGTATAACCGAGTAGATGAATTCTAAATTCCTTGTTTTTGTTTAGATAAATAGCTAACTCTCGCACATCTATTTGGCTTGAATCAGGAATGTCAAATCGATTATACTCAAAATTTATATTCGTGATTTCAAATTTTTCCTCAATCTGTCTAGGAGAGTCAATGATAATAGGGGATTCAATTTTTAACTGAAATAAACTATCAAAATTAATTTTACCCTTTAGGTCTTCATAATTCTTAAAATAAGGGGCGTTTTTATTTTTTTGCGCGGTGAAAGATTGGTGTTCTAAAAATACCCCGCTATCAAACATAGGGTCGCCGATATCTCCGATAGCTATTTTCATATGATACACTTTGTAAGGTATAAGAAAACAGCTAGCAGTCAGTTTTCTTGTCAATCCATCAAACTCAAAGTTGTCAAACAGTTCATCGTTCAACCCTTTCCGTTCAGTTTCATCCACTGAAAAGCTCTTAGATTTAGAGCCGAAAAGTTTTAAAATTATTTCTTTAAAAAAAGCTTCACGGGGCTCTAGATCATCGATGACATCTTTCTTTATACTTGAATTCACAAAGCACTCATTATTGATAAACAACTCGCTTTTACGCAGGTGATTAACGTTATTTATCGCGACGGGCGTACTCGTTTCAGGAATCAGTGCTATATTCTTATAAAAGTTACCATCCCCTGTGATTATAAAACCAAACACATCATTAAATCGACTTCCTACATATTCTTTATACTCTTCGGAAGCGAATATATAATTGAATTTAATTTCATTTTCTAATGCAATAAAATCAAATTCGATGAAAGCTTGATCGCAAACTTTACCTCTCGATAGTTTGCCTAGGTCTCTATCTCCTTTGAATCTATGGTTATTATCCCAGGCCAGTCCACTAGTTCCAGGTGTTTTGTTTCCTCCACCGATTGTTCCAAGATTTCCTGTAGTTAAGACTATCCCCTCTTTAATTTCGAATTTATCTAAGTTGATTTTAAATTGACCTATGGAGGATTTTAAACCTCTATATTTCAAGTTATTAATCTTTATTTTGGATGTATCTAAAATATGATATAGGTATTGAATAGGTTTTAGACTCGTGTCAATTCTAATTTTTTTCTGTGCAGAAAGATTGAAACTTGAAATCAAAAATAGGAAGAAGATGAGCGGCCTCATTGTATAGCTTGGTTTTATGTTGATTTAAACGGCAACTTCCGCTTTTATTTTAGGGTGAAATTGATAATCGAGGATTTCAATATCTTCAAATTGAAATTCAAATATGGAATTAACTTTTCTCTTGAAGTTAAGTTTTGGCAATGGAAGAGGCTCCCTGGTCAATTGAAGCTTGGCCTGATCGAAGTGATTGTGATACAAATGAACATCTCCAAAAGTATGAACAAAATCGCCGAGTTTTAACCCTAAAACATGGGCTATCATTTGCGTGAATAGGGCGTAAGAAGCTATATTAAAGGGTACTCCCAAAAAAACATCTGCACTCCGCTGATAAAGCTGGCAACTCAATTTGCCATCCGCCACATAAAATTGAAAAAGACAGTGACATGGCGGCAGAGCCATATTGCCAATTTCGGTGGGATTCCAAGCGCTGACTATATGCCGTCTGGAATCAGGATTTTTCTCTAGCTGTTGCATTAAATTAATTATCTGATCTACTTTCACGCCATCAAGTCCTTCCCAGTGTCTCCATTGTTTTCCATATACAGGCCCTAACTCTCCCCATTTTTTAGCAAATTCTGCATCTTGCTTGATTTTAAGAGCAAACTCTTTGATGGTTTCTCCTTGGTAGGAGGACGTTTTTTTGTATTTTTCAAAGGGCCAGTCATTCCATATCCCCACTCCATGATCAACTAAGTATTTAATATTTGTGTCTCCTTTGAGAAACCATAGCAATTCATAAATGATGGATTTTAAATGAAGCTCTTTTGTGGTTACAAGGGGAAAGCCTTCATTGAGATTAAATCTCATTTGATAACCAAAGATACTTCGGGTGCCGACTCCTGTTCTATCACTTTTATCGGTGCCTTCTTGGAGTATCTTATCCAATAAATCTAAATATGCTCGCATGAAATTATCCGTTTGATGACAAAAATACTAGGATAGTTTAATTTTTCAAAGTTCTTCATCCACATTCAAGAATGAAATTGTGAGTTAATTTATAGACAGAGTGAACTTCTGCAATTTAGCAAATCTTAGCTTGAATAAAGGGGTATTCAAGCTATATTTGCCAATCAAATACATTACAATGATACTAGATGTAGTTATACCCAATGTGGCAGAGTCAATTACAGAGGTTACTCTGGGCACTTGGATGGTAAAAGATGGAGATTATGTCAATATAGATCAGCCTTTATGCGAAGTAGAGACTGATAAAGCTTCTCAGGAGTTAGTTGCTGAAAAGGCTGGAAAAATTAAATTGATCGCATCTGAGGGAGATGATATCAAAGTTGGCGGTTTGATAGCTCAGATAGATACAGCGGTGAAAGCTCCCGAAAGCCCTGCTGCTCAGGAGATAAAAACTGAAATGCCCCTTAGCCCTCAACCCACAATAAAAGAGGCTGTTAAAGTAGAAGTTGCCTCGCAAAAGCAGCATTATGCTGCCAATACTCCTTCTCCGTCAGCTCAGAAATTGATAAGTGAAAATAAGATAGATATATTCAAGCTCACTGGAACAGGTAAAGATGGTAGAATCACAAAAGAAGATGTGATGAGCGCGATAAAGAATGGCACTAGTTCTATTCAAGATGGTTATAAAGCGCTGGCAAATTCCCAAGCCTTGTATAGCAGAAGTGAAGAGGTGAAGAAAATGCCGAGAATTCGAAAAGTAATTTCGGAAAGACTGGTTCATGCCAAAAATAGCACGGCCATGTTGACCACCTTTAATGAGGTGAATATGCAGTCTATTATGGATATACGAACAAAGTATAAAGATAAATTTAAAGAGATTCACGGTATAAATCTAGGTTTCATGAGCTTTTTTGCGAAGGCTTGTAGCCTAGCTTTGATGAAATATCCAGAGGTGAATGCTTATATAGATGTGGAGAAAGGCGAATTGATTTATCATAACTATACGGATATTTCTATAGCAGTTTCTACTCCAAAAGGGTTAGTCGTCCCAGTGATTCGAAATGCGGAAAGTCTTTCGATGGATGGCATAGAAAAATCAGTCGCTAACCTAGCTGCGAAGGGTAGAGATGGAAATCTCACTATGGAAGACATGGAAGGCGGCACCTTTACCATAACCAACGGGGGTGTTTTTGGCTCCTTAATGAGCACGCCAATAATTAATCCACCACAGTCTGCTATATTGGGTATGCATAAGATTCAAGATAGACCGATTGTGGAAAATGGTCAAATTGTCGTGAGACCCATGATGTATGTGGCACTTAGCTATGATCATCGAATCATAGACGGAAAAGAAAGTGTTGGTTTTCTCGTTACTGTTAAAGATTTCCTAGAAAATCCAGAAAAGATGCTAATCGGTTCAGATCCGGTGGAGGCGTTGTTGATGATATGAATTTGTAATGTTAAATATCATCCCTGTAAATAAAGTTGAAGCTAACATTTGTAAATCATATCTTTAAATATAATAGGCTGCTCATTAAGTCTATAAATGATTCGAAATTTCATTTTATATTTTATGCCTTTTGTTTCGTAATTTATGGGGTATATCTTGGAATGAATTGGAGGGAAATTGCTCATTTTAATGATACCCCCGTTTATCTATTTTATATTGACTTTGAGAAGTTTTTTTTTACTCCACATAATCGATATATTTCAATTTTTACACAATATCTCCCACTACTTGCAACCTTACTAGGATTAAGTTTTACTGCTTTTGTAAAATGCTATGTATACAATGGACTATTTTCAACCTTCATTCTATATCTGATATTTGGTTTTTATACGAAAAAATGGCACTTAGGTTGGGTGTTTTTGTTATGTTTATCAATCGGTTATCAATATTCTTTTTTTTATGGTGTGCCTGAACATTTTGGCTATTCAATTTCCATTTTTTTTACGCTTTTATATTATCATATTTTATGTCATTGTAAAGGAAAGAAGTGGCTTGCTTTTAGTAGTTTAATTGGTTTAATGATGGCTGGGGCTCATTTGTTTTCCGTCATTATTCTTCTAACAGGATTTCTTTATATCTTTATACTTGAACCTTCTACTAAGTTAAAAAAAATCTTAGTTATTCATGTTTCAATTTTTCTATTAACCTTTATTTCTATTAAACTAATGATACCACCTAGTGATTATGAAGTTGGGAAAATTCAGATAGTTATTGATAATTTAAAATATATCAAGACATTAGATAATGCCGCTTTTCGTTATATTTTTTCAAGAGATCAAAAAAATGCTATTGATTTTTATTCTCTTATAATTGCTATCTCTGGAGTTATTATTTGGAAAAAGGAATATTTAGTCGGAGTGATAACAATTATATTATTTTACTTATTTTATTACTTAAACTGTCTATATAGCTATCAATCATTAGGAACTGAGTATATGGAATTATACGGTCGTCTTATTTTTTTCGCTTTGTTAGTACCATTAATGTTAACTGCGGTTAAGTATAAATTAAATCATCCAATATTTATACTACTTTGTTTGTTTAGTTTTGGTGCATTTTTAAACAAGACAAGCAGTGTTAAACATTTGTATACAAAGAGATATACTTCGATATTTGAGTTAAGTAAATTTTCTAAGTCAGATAAGGTGTATATTCAATCAGATACCATTTGTAGTCCGAGAATATGGTTTACCTGGGCATTACCACATGAGTCCATGCTTGTTAACATGCTAGAAGGACATCTAAAAACAGTTTATATTTTCAACGGGAATAATTTATCTTATGAAGAGGCTAAGCAAAATTATTTTAATGGATCTTTGAGAGAGTTTAACAGAGATGATTTAAGTGGTACTTATTTTAATTCCTTAGATACATTTGAGTATCAATTTCGAAATAAATAGGCAAATACGATCATTGTTATGTCGTGTAAGTTAATTATAGTCTGAAGTAAAAAATCTCAACTTTACATGGAAAAGTTTAAGTCCTATTAGAATAGAAATAGTTATAACTTATGCGGCAGCCAAGGAAATGATCAAATCAAATTATTTTCCTTTATAATGTTAACTTTGGAATTATATAATTTAAAATCTATGAAGTTTAAAATTAATCCATTTATTATTTTGGTTGGTATTTGTTTAATTGCAAATATAATTTTATCCTATTTGTTTAAATTTGAACGTATGATTATGCTTGATATGGCATTTCATCTGTTTAAAATAATTTCAAAGGAAAATTTTGCTATACAGAATTGGCGATTTGGAGCAGCAATAACACAGTTTGTGCCATTATTAGGAACTAAAATGAATTTATCACTATCCTCCATTAGTACCCTCTACTCAATTAGTTTTTCTATATTATATTTTTTGATATATTTGATACTTGTTTTATTAAAGTCAGAGCGTTATATTCTTCTTTTGTTCTTGTATTTATTTACAATGACAACCCATTCGTTTTTTTGGCCAATAAGTGAAATACATCAAGGATCTGTAATTTTAATTTTGTATTTAGCTCTCTTAGATTTTTATAAATTTGACTTTAAGAGTATTCCATTAATTCTTGCAACAATTGTTTTTTTACCTACAATTATCTTTTTATATCCATTATTAATATTTGCTGTAGTTTCTATTTTCATATATTTTTTCTTTGTGAAACGAGAAAAAAATGGTATTGTATTTATAGGAACTGTTATTTTTATTTGTATTTTTTCGAAACTCAATTTTTTCAGTAGTTCATATGATAATTATTCTATGACCAAAGCTTTTAATATTGAAAATTATTTGATTTTTTATAGCCTTAAATCTACTAAAATGTTCATGGACCATACTTTTGCAAATTATTATTTGTGGTTAGGTTCTTTTTTGATTATGATTTTAGTCTTTATAAAAAAAATGAATTTTAGACCTTTATTATTTTTGTTAGGATATAGTTTTGGCATTTTTTTGGTTATAAATGTTAGCTATCCAGAAGGGGGAGAACCATTTTATTTAGAAGGGCAATATATGCAGTTGAATTTGTTTTCTAGTTTTATCGCCATCAGTGAATTCAAAAGAATAGAAAAAAGTGCAATATCTTTATTTGTTGTAATAATCTTTTTTGCATTCTTTATGTTGAGAGTATTTGATATCAGCAATCAATATACAAATAGGGTAGACGTATGCAATGGCTTAATCAAATCTAATAACGGTAAAAAAATTATAATAAAGGAAACTGATAAGATTAAGAAAGATTTAAAAATGACATGGGGTAGTTCATTTGAAACTTGGCTCTTATCTACCATAAAAACAGGTAAATCGAGTTCGATCATGATCACATATAATCCGGATAAATATAAAGTGGACTTAGATAAGAATCATGCGTGGATAACAGAATGGGAAACGATTGATTATGAGAAGTTAAATCCAAAGTACTTTGTTTTCAAAGATACAGGAAGATATGAATTAAAGTAATTTATTTGCAATTGATTCGAATTACCTATTTTTACCTAGTTGAATAATTAATCAATAAGTTCTAAATCATGGAAAAGAAAAAACTATTAGAGGTTAAGAATTTAGTAACCACATTTAAGACAGATGAAGGTGAAGTCAGAGCGGTAAATGATATTAGCTTTACCTTATATCGTGGTGAGACCATTGGCATTGTTGGGGAGTCTGGTAGTGGAAAGTCGGTGACATCGCTGTCCATCATGCGTTTAATTCCAAATCCGCCAGGAAGAATCGAATCGGGTGAAATATTATATTACACAGAAGACGGAGAAGTAATTGATATCACAAAATTGAACGATAAAGATTTGCGACGAATCAGAGGAAATGAAATTTCTATGATCTTTCAAGAGCCTATGACCTCGCTGAATCCAGTATATACATGCGGAGATCAAGTAGCGGAGGCTATTATTTTACATCAGAATAAAACAAAAAAAGAAGCGGAAGAACTCACGCTAAGATTGTTCGAGCAAGTAAAATTGCCTGATCCAAAGCGTATTTTGAATGCCTATCCACACCAGCTTTCCGGGGGTCAAAAACAGCGTGTAATGATAGCGATGGCCATGAGCTGCAAACCAGGTATATTGATAGCCGATGAACCAACTACTGCTTTAGATGTAACAGTTCAAAAGACTATTTTAAATCTGATGAATGATTTGAAAAAGGAAATAGAGGCTTCTATTATTTTCATTACACACGACTTAGGTGTCATAGCTGAGATTGCTGATCGTGTCCTTGTTATGTACAAAGGAAAGATTGTGGAAGAGGGTGATGTATTGTCCATTTTTTCCAAGCCTAAACATCCATATACCAAAGGACTTTTAGCCTGTAGACCGCCATTGACAAAGCGTTTAAAGGTATTGCCGACGGTAAAAGATTTCATGCGCAAGGATGAAACAGGAAAATTAGTTGAAATAGAGTCCGATTTAAATAAAGCAATCGAAAGAGTCATAGTAACGCCGGAAGAAACTATTATGCGGCGTAAAAAATTGGAAGAGGCTCCGAAGCTTTTAGAGGTAAAGGATTTAAAGGTATGGTTCCCAACTAAACTCGATTTTTTTGGCAATCCCAAGGATCATATCAAAGCAGTCAATAATGTCAGTTTTAAAATGAAAGAGGGAGAAACTCTTGGATTGGTAGGGGAGAGTGGTTGTGGTAAGACCACGCTGGGCAAAGCTATCTTGAGACTAAATCCTGCTTATGATGGTGAAATAATTTACAAAGGAAGAAATGTTTTAGACCTGTCTAAATCAGATTTGAAAGAACTTAGAAAGGAGATGCAAATTATCTTTCAAGACCCTTATTCATCTCTCAATCCTAGAATGACAGTCGGGGACGCCATTATGGAGCCAATGTCAGTGCACGGAATTTATAACAATCCTAAGGAGAGAAAGGATAAAGTATATGAACTATTGGATAAGGTAAATCTAAATCCTGAGCAATTTACTCGTTACCCACACGAATTTTCTGGTGGACAGAGACAAAGAATCTGCATTGCACGTGCTTTAGCTCTAAACCCTAGTTTTATCATATGTGATGAGTCGGTATCAGCCTTGGATGTTTCAGTTCAGGCGCAAGTATTGAACCTCTTGATAAAACTCAGAGATGAGTTCAAATTCTCTTATATTTTCATTTCCCACGATTTATCTGTAGTTAAATTTATCAGTGATAGAATAGTAGTGATGAATAAAGGGGTTATAGAAGAGATTGGTTACGCAGATGATATTTATAATAATCCAACTAAGGACTATACTAAGGGACTTATAAGCGCTATTCCAAAAGGGGAGATTGAAGATATACGAAGAAAAATGGGTCAAGTATCAGCCTAATGCCGAGAGATATTCAAACCGAAGAGGATATCAAGTTATTTTCTGATCTCTTTTATCAGAAACTTCTTGCTGATGATCGAATCAACCATCTTTTTTTGAATTTGAATTTGGAAGAACATATGCCAAGAATCTACAGTTTTTGGAGTACACTTCTTTTAGGAACTATGTCATATAAGCGAAATATGATGGAGGCTCA
Source organism: Sphingobacteriales bacterium (assembly GCA_021297855.1). GTDB lineage: Bacteria > Bacteroidota > Bacteroidia > Chitinophagales > JADJOU01 > CHPMRC01. The sequence goes on from JAJTHM010000011.1 coordinate 56,268, forward strand.
TCAGCATTTAGAACTTAAGAAAGAAGATTTTCCTATATGGTTGAGGCATTTTGAATCCACATTGAGAGATAATTTCAATGGAGAGAAAACAGATGAAGCTATATCAAGAGCGAATACGATAGCTATGACAATGCGTTATAAATTGTTGGGTTCATAAATCTTTTTTTAACTGACATTTTTTGACACTTACTCGTAGTAATCTTGTATAATTAAATATTCTTTTGATGTCAGAAACTATTGTATTATACTTTTTTCCTTTAGGGGCGTTAATTTTTGGATTGCTATTGGGATATTTTTATTCTAAATCTAAATCAGAAAGTAATCTTAAGACAAGCGATTCCCAATTACTAGTTGTAAATTCAGAGTTAGAATATCTAAAAAGAGAGCTCGAACAAACAAGAGATAGTTTGAGTGGAGTTAGAAATGAAAAGGAACAAGTATCCATCGCATTGGCTCGCCAGGAGAATGAAAGTCAAACATTACTGTCTAAATTAGGGGAACAGAAGGGCGAAATTGAAAGATTGCAAGAGCAGTTTACAAAGGATTTTGAACTATTAGCCAATAAAATTTTAGAAGAAAAGACGAATAAGTTTACCGAGCAGAACAAAGAAAATCTCAAAACAATTTTATCTCCTCTGCAGGAAAAAATCCAACTTTTCGAAAAGAAAGTGGAAGATACCCATAAAGAGAGTATCGGATTCAACGCAGCCTTGCACCAACAAATACGAAATCTTCGCGAGGTTCATGAACAGATGAGTAAGGAGACACTCAATCTAACTAAAGCCCTTAAAGGGGATAGCAAAATGCAAGGCAATTGGGGAGAAATGATACTCGAAAAAGTATTGGAAAAATCGGGGCTTGAAAAAGATCGCGAGTATTTCGTTCAAAAGAGTTTCGATACTGCGGATGGAGGCAAAGTTTTTCCAGATGTCGTTATCAATCTGCCGGATGGGAAGAAGATGATTGTCGATTCCAAGGTATCGCTTGTCAGCTATGAGCGCTATGTCAATGAAATTGATGACAACCTAAGAGCGGAGGCTCTCAGCTCGCATCTTCAATCCATAAAGAGGCATATCGAACAATTAGGTGAGAAGAATTATCATGATCTTTATCATATAGAATCTCCCGATTTTGTTCTGATGTTTATACCAATCGAAACCGCGTTTTCAATTGCTATTAATGCAGATGTCAATTTATATAATAAAGCCTTTGAGAAAAATATTGTCATAGTGACTCCTTCCACCCTTCTTGCTACTTTGAGAACCATAGATACTATGTGGACCAATCAAAAGCAACAAGATAATGCTATAGAAATAGCTCGTCAAGCAGGTGCTCTTTATGATAAGTTTGTTAATTTCATGGAAGATTTAGTTAAAATTGGAAAGCGAATTGATGAATCAAAATCAGAGTACTCAGATGCGATGAATAAACTTTTCGATGGGAATGGCAATCTGGTAACCAGTATCGAAAAATTAAAGAAAATGGGAGCCAAAGCCAAAAAGTCTTTACCAGAAAATATTTTACGTCGAGCAGATACCAATGAGGATCCGCTTGATATTGAATCTTAATAAAAATTTATGAAACTAAAAGCGTTTTTTATTTTTACATTTTTGCTGTGTGCTGTCATGTCAAAAGCAGAGTTTAAACTGAGCTATTCTGATACACTCATGTATCTAGGAAGCCAATCATACAAGGAACTCAATTTAATTCATGCTAAAGAAAAATTGGATAGCTGTATTTTATTAAATCCAAAGAATGACGAGTGCAAGTATTATAGAGCTAAGATAGAATTTGATATGAAGTCCTATAAAAAGGCTTCCATTATGTTTAAGAATGTCTTGGCCTTAAAAGAAGAGGATGCAAGCAGCTGGCATATGTTAGGATTGTGCTTTACCAATATGCAGTATTATGATTCTGCTGAATTTTGTTTTAAAAATGCAATAAGATTGAACTCAAAGCGCTCTGATTTTTTTGCGAATTGGGCGAATAATCAGTTTCTACGTGGAAGTTTAAATCATGCTGAAGAGTTATATGGCACTGCGATTCTATTGGAAGATAAAAACCCAAAATTTTATGCCAATAGAGCGGAAGTAAGAGCGCAACTTGGAGATAAAGCGAAGGCGGCAGAGGATTTGAAAACAGCTTTAAATTTAGATCCTAGTAACGAAAAAATCAAAGGTAAATTAAATGAATCTCAAGGCTTAACCTCAATTTGGTTCTTTGCTGTTATTGCCTTCACCCTTGCCATTTTTATGGTCCTCTGGATTCGTTACCGCAGAAAAAAAGTCTAGTAAAAACAAGGATTTTTAATTGGGATATCCTCCATCTTGACCCGGAGATAAATCTATTGGCTTGATTTTAAGTACTTATGTATTAAGTCAGAGATAGATTCATAGCTTTTGGATAATAGAGATTCCACTTTATCCCTATCAATCCATTCCACTTTTTCTATATTTTCCTCTGATTGAGGTACTAAAATTTGAGAAGAGTCAGCATACATGATATACCAATAATTGGATTTTAAAATATATTTATTGTCTAGCATATAAGTGTGATAGGTAATGTCCAATAATTTATCTAACCTGGATATTTTGAGTCCACACTCCTCTTCTACCTCACGTATGGCGCCTAATTCTGAAGTTTCATTTGCTTCTATCTTCCCTTTGGGTAAGTCCCATTTCCCATTTCTAAAAATAAATAAAATCTGTTTTTTTTCATTTACTACCAGTCCTCCGCCAGCCTGAATTTGAGTAAATTTTTTAGCCACTTCGGAGAAGACTAGATCTGTATCTGAATGAAAAATAACATGATTTTTTATAGGAGAACTTGTAATATCCCGTAGAATTTCAATTGTTTTTTTTGGTTTAGTGTAATTGTATATTACCGCTTTATTTTTGCCTATTTCCTCAAAAGAAAAAGAGCATACATCACTTAAAATTCGCAATGTATGCTCTCCAAATTTTATATTATACATGCTAATCCTCAATAACCATTTCTTTGCTCTTCTTACTTTCTTTTTTTAATGTCCCAGATTCAGAACTATTGGATGAAGTCGGTTTCCAATAGGCAGGTGGATTGTAGCTTGGTTGCGGCTGACTCGGGTCATATCTATAACTATAGTCTCTCACTCCGTTTATATATCTAGTGACAAACGAACCAGCCAAATTCAATTTTCTCAATTCTTGAGATAAGCTGAAAGCATCATTAGGGTTTACAAACCCTCCTATATCATATACCATTTTGCCATTGACCATCGTCCCAGCCATTACTTTTGGGCTAGATAGTGAGCTAATAGCGCTATTTTGTATGCCAAGTTGAATTCTATATTCCTCTCCTTGAGATGCGGACCTGTTTGAAGAAGCTCTCACAGCAGCTTCTTCTTTATCAAACATTGCTGATTTCAATCGATTTATCTCTTCTCTCAATTCCTCATTGACTCTTATTAAACTTTTGACTTCATTTCTGAGAGCATCAATAGTTTCGTCCTTACTTTCTTGAGCACAAAGGTTCATACCTATGAAAGCCAAAATGGTAATTATAATCGTCTTCTTCATCTTGTTTTTTTTAAGCAATAACACATTTATTTAACTGAATATAAAGCTAGTACTGCTGATTTATAACTGCAAATATACGTTACAAACGAAAAGTTATTTTAATAAATATGTTCTTAAATCAACACTGTATATAAATTAATACAATCCATTTATATTTTTATCTTGAAATTGTAATGGTTTTTCTGTATGCGTTTTTGTTATTGACTATCAACAAAATATAGTTGCCATTGGAGAGAAAGGTTAAGTCTAACTCCAATAGATTTTCCTGAGTAGAATGTGTTTTTGAATACACATTGGATCCATCAATGTTGTAAATGGATATAGTAGCATTCGAATTCTTATTACTGGCAGGGAACTGAATATACGTTTTGTCCTTGATAGGTACAGGGTAAACGAGAATAGACTCATTCCCCAAATTGTCAATACCGCTGCTTTCCATGTAAAATTCATTTGATTTTGAAGAACAGTAATTGCTGTCTATGCCTACTACCAAATAACTTCCTGTAGCGTTCACTTCTAAATAATGCCTTTTTTCTTTGGGTAATAAAACTTTATTTAAATACCAAGAATAGGTTCGAAATCCTATTTCAGATATTAATACAAAAGAATTGTACTTGGATAGGGTGATTGGTTTCGGTGCATTGACTATTAAATTTAGTGTGACAGCACTATCGCAACCCCCATTATTTTTTAACGTATCGATATAAATACCTGCTGTTTTTAGAAATTTACCATTGAAATTGAAGCTGTCATAGTTGCATATCGAGCGATTTAAAATCGTTTGATGCACTGTATCAATAAATAATACCATAGTTAAAAAGCTATCACAACCTTTAGAATTTACCAAGGTGTCGGTATAGGTACCATTCTGTGTGCGATAGACTCCATTAAACCAAACTCCACTATTTGCACAGAATTTTCTATAAATCGTATGAGAGGATGGAGGAAAATTCTTAAGTCTAAGGATAATAATACTATCACAATTTTTAATTGTTTTAAAGGTGTCAGCATATATTCCTGGACTCGTTAAAAAATTGCCTTTAAAAAATACAGAATTACCATTGCATATACTAGTGTCGATGATTTTTATATATGTAGGATGAACCGTAAGATATAAAGTGACAAAACTGTCGCAACCAGCGGAATTTAAGGTGGTCAATTTATATACGCCACCAACAGATCTCGGTAAACCATCGAAAATATAATTGTCTCCTTGACAAATCGAAACAGAGAAACTAGAGCTACTGGTATCTCTAGAAGTATAGCTGAGGGTAATAAAGCTATCACAGCCAAACTGATTCTGAAGTGTGTCTCTGTATATCCCACTCGCCGCAAGATATTTGCCATTAAAAAAGTAGGGATTATTCTTGCAACGCGATTCACTAAAATTATAAAATGATGGGTTTCTAACGACTAAACTCAAGTTAAGAAAACTGTCACAGTTATTGGAATTGACAAGTGTATCTCTATAAAAGCCTGTAGTCTTTCTATACACCCCATTAAATAGAAGTGAGTCTCCAAGGCAAATCTCCCTGTTCAATAAATTAGTACTTATAGAATTAACGGATAGATTTAAAGTTAAAAAGCTATCACAGCCTTGACTATTTATTAGAGTATCCAAATAGGTGCCAGAAGTAGTTCGAGGCAATCCATTGAAAAAATAACTCGTATTAGAGCATATCGTTTGATTGATTATTTGATTGGAAGTGTTCTTTACAAATAAGTTTAAGGTAATAATACTATCGCAATTTTTATTATTGAGCAAAGTGTCGTAGTATGTGCCCGATGTACTTAAATTATTCCCGTCAAAGAAATAAGTCTTATTCGAGCAGATAGTATCAAAAATAGTTTTATAGGATCTAGCATTGACCGTGAGCGTTAAGGTAATGATGCTATCGCAGCCTGCTGCATTCGTGAGTGTGTCTCTATATATGCCCGCAGTGGTGCGCGGAATGGATTTAAACACATAGCTTTGATTATCACAAATAGTGGCATTGAGGTTAGTAAAGGATAAAGCTTTTATGCTTAAATTTAAAATCACAAAACTATCACAACCTATGCTATTGACCAAGGTGTCTCTATAGGTACCAGTTGTTGTTCGGTTTTGCCCTTTAAACCAATAGGCCTTGCCATTGCATATGGCGGTATCGATAGTTTTTGAGCTATTCGATTTTATAGTAAGATTGAGGGTAATGAAGCTATCACAGCCTTTGGCATTGATTAAGGTATCTAGGTAGGTGCCTGAGACAGTCCTAAAGAATCCATTGAAGAAATAGGGGTTTTTGGAACAAATACTTGTATCGATTGTTTTACTCGTAGTAGTCTTGACAAATAAATTCAAATACAGAAAGCTATCACAAACATTTGAATTGACCAAGGTGTCTTTATAAATACCTGAAGTGGTCCTAGGCGCCCCGTTGAAAAAGTATGATTGATTAGAACAGATGGTATCGAAGAAGAAGAACGAGCTCGTATCTTTCATGGTGAGATTGAGCGTTATAATACTATCGCAGCCTTTACTGCTCGCCAAAGTGTCGCGATACGTACCTGTTGTATTTCTATTTTGACTTTTGAAAAAATAGGTCTGGGGTTTACAGATTTGAATATTGAGTGTTGTGAATTTTTTTGGGTGTACAAAGAATCGCACCGCGATACTCCATGCAGAATCATATAACAAGCCCGGTGCATTACTTATTAATAAACATTTGACGCTATCCCCTGTATTGAATCCACCTCCTTTGTAGCTTATGGTTGTATCCACCATTACATTATTTCTAAACCATCTATACCTTGGATTGCTGCCGCCATTGACATCGCTGCGTGTGAAAATTACAGAATCCCCTTGACAAATCGTATCGCCTTTGTTGCTAAAAATTTCAATATAAGGAATCGGATCTTCCGACATTTTTACCAAAAAGACATCGCCTGCCCCACCGTAGGTATTTTGATGACCACCGGATGAAATCTGAGTACTAGAAAGGGTTTGTCCAGAGTAGTAAACATTGCCAAATCCATCGGGTACGCTAGATAAAAGGTAGTCATCGTTGCTGCCTCCATAATAGCTTGCCCAAAAGCGAGTTCCTGACGGATTAAACTTAACAATAAACCCTTCTATATTTCCTTTGGAGGTATTGAATAAGCCTGCCGCTGCAATACCTGCTGTAGATAGTGTATAGCCACTTAGATAGACGTTATTGAACTTATCCGTAATGCAATGGGGTCCATAATCGCCATTAGCGCCCCCATAATAGGTTCCCCATAATCTAGATCCAGCGGTATTGAATTTGACCAAATAGGCATCATTGCTGCCACCAAATGAGTTTTGAAACCCACCACTGGATATGCCGCTGGTAGAATAGGTGAAGCCAGAGAGATATACATTGAGCTGCGTATCTACACAAACGGAATTTCCATAATCATCTTGTTCTCCTCCATAATAGCTGCCCCAAGCTCTGGTTCCATTGGGGTTGAATTTTACTAGAAAGCCATCGCGAGCCGTATTTTTTGTATTTTGAAATCCTCCTCCAGATATATTGGTGGTGGAGCGAGTAGTGCCACCAAGATACACACTGCCATTTTTATCTACGGCGCATTGACCTCCTTCTTCAAGCAAGGTTCCTCCATAAAAGGTTCCCCATTGACGAGTACCACTGGCGTCGAATTTTACCAAAAAAGCATCAGAAAATCCACCAAACGTATTTTGAAATCCCCCTGTGGCAAAAATATTATTATTGGATTGTGTAGTACCAGCTAGATAAACATTCAAGCCCGTGTCAGTAGCGCAGGTCACATGTTCCTCTATATTACTTCCGCCGTAATATGTCGCCCACTGTCGAGTTCCGCTAGAATTAAACTTCACCACAAAAGCATCAAAGTCTCCGCCATGCGTGGTTTGATGCCCACCAGAAGCAATACTAGAGGCAGACATCGTGCGTCCCGCTAGATATACATTGTTGTTTTTATCCACATGACAATAAGTTCCTCGATCATCATCCGAACCACCGTAATAGGTCGCCCATTGGCGTACACCAGAGGAGTTGAACTTGACTAGAAAAGCATCATTGACACCTCCAAAACTAGTCTGATGACCTCCAGAAGCTATGGTTGCGCTCGATGCCGTAGCTCCACAGAGATATACATTCCCAGAACCGTCTATAGTTGTATAGCCTCCTGTTTCTGCTCCGCTGCCCCCATAGTAGGTAGCCCATTGGAGGATAGGGTCTATAACGAGGGTTTCATTTTTATTATAATTTTCAAGTTGAAAACTCAAAATATCTCCATTCAATTTAAAACTGGTCTCGACAGTCAAATCACCTTGATAACTTATGGGTTTAGCTTCCACTATTTTCCCAAGTGAATTGATAAGATTTAAATTTCCTTCTTTGTCGATCTCCAAATTTTTCGCCCACTTTATTTTCAATTTTACCAATTCGGGATTTCCTCCGGGATGTACCACAAAATCATATTTTAAATCCCCCTTTCCCTTGGAGAGGTTTGGGGAGAGATATTCTCCCTCTCCTTTGGAGAGGGCAGGGGTGAGGTAAATCACCCAGTCAATATTTGGATAGACGTCTTTATAGGTTATCTTTTTAAATGACGGGGCATTCAATACACCCGACTTGTAATAATTCGAAAAGTCATTTAAAACCTCTTCTTCGATTATTGTTCCTTCCAGTTGAGCATGAAGGAGCTCGACATCCATTCGATACGTTTCACGCTTTAAGTTATGGCTCTTACTTGTCTCAGTCTCCTTATTTTCCCATTTTTCAAACTGATAAGCCAGCCCTTTTTTGGTTAAGAATATGGTGAGAGGACCTGATTTATAGAAATAATTGACAACGCTTCGGTCTTTACCCTCTACTTGGCCTAGGTTCTTTTCAAACCCACTAGATGATATAGGTGAAAAATTAGCTGCTTTTTCGTTCGCAGGAGTGGCAAATAAATTGCATATAAAAAAAGTGGCAAATAAGGTTAGAATTTGCTTCATTAAGCCTTAATATTTCCTAGATAAGTGAATTGACTATCACAAAGATAGGAAATCTAACTTATCGTTTATAATAAAAAACCAAACTCGCTTTTTCAATCGTATGCGAGTTAATATTAAAGCCCACGATAGCGGCATTGGTGTCTCTATTCAAATCTAGTTTTTCTGTATCTAAAGCATAAATGGTGATGGTATATTTGTGGATGCCATGACCGACTGGAGGGCAAGGACCCCCATAGCCGTAGCTGCCATAATCTGTCTTGCTCTGCACAATAGTCTCAGGCAGAAGTTTCTTAGTAATATCACCCGCATTCTCTGCGAATTCCTTCATATCAGCAGGGATATTAAAAACCAACCAATGCCACCATCCACTTCCCGTAGGAGCACTTTCATCGTGAATAGTGATAGCGAAGCTTTTCGTTCCCTTAGGTGCGTGTTCCCAATATAGTTGTGGAGAAATATTCTCCCCTTCACAGCCAAATCCTTTGAAAACTTGCTTCATAGTCGCTTGCCCACCGAGGTCTTTGCTTTTGAGGGTAAAGGTTTGAGAGTAAATGAATGTTGTGAAGAGTAGAAAAGATAAAGTGGTATTAAATTTCATGTGTGGAGTTTTAGAGGATTAAGATGTTAGACAAATCTAAGGAAAATAATCTTCAAACCTTGATTTGTAAACTTTTAAGCACGATTGGGATTATACAAATCGGATTTAGCTTTAAACAATATCTTATTACCTTTTTAAAGCTTCTATAAGCTCCTTCATCTGAGTTTCATCTAGTTTGATATTGATGGTAGGATTGTTGCCTTGTCCAAAAACTGTATTCTTTTCATTATTATAAACAACTCCGGCGCTAGTCAAGGAATTAAAATCACTTCCTAAGCTCTTAGCAATGTCTTCCGTCTCATTGAGAGTAAGCTCCACTTGTCCCTTTTCCAATCTGTCATAGGCCGATTTTGATTTGTTTATTTTTTCTGCCATTTGCTCTATCGTGAGATTTTGATTTTTTCTTAGTTTTTTTATAATGTCTATCGTTATTTCATTGCGATTCATACGTTGAATTTTTAGCAAATTTACATAATTATCCCATTATGTGGGAAAAAGTTTCAATAATAGAATTATTTACTTCTTGCAACTGTCATTTTTTTGCCACATCTTTGTGAGTGGAAAATAGAGCATAAAAAAACTAAATTAATGGGGTTTATAAATTACTTTTTACTTCACGATCAAAATTTTGAAACCAAAATTAAGTTTTGGCTAAATTCAATTTGGACTTGCTTCAAAATGTTTAAATATAAGTTAATTAAAAATTATTATTTAACTAAAATCGACCGTTAACAAACCCAAACCGACCGTTCGCAAATCATAACAAAATTTAACAATCATTCATTTCTAACTTTGTAAAAATATTTTTTAACAATCAAAATTATTCAATTATGAAATTCCCATGAGTTAAAAAACACACCCAAAGCAAATGAATATAGAGCTTTGTCGAAAAATTCCGATACATGCGTAAAGTTTCATTTGATCAGGTAATAGAGGTTGGTTGTGGAATAGATGTACACAGAGACAATATAGTTGCCACAATACGGAGGAGCGAGAGCGACTTTGAGA
>JAJTHM010000066.1 GCA_021297855.1 Sphingobacteriales bacterium
ACCATTCGGCTGAGTGACAATCACTGGCGCTTTATTGACATCTAAATCTATCGTATCGCGCACGGCAGGGCAAGCTGGGCTACCTTGGATGTTCACGATATATCTTCCCGAATCAGCTACCAATACACTTGTTTTAGAGTAAGTCGCATTATTCGTTCCAATTCCTGAACCATTCAGTGTCCAACTATAAGTAAATGGACCCGTACCCGATGCACCTGTGGTGTAACTGATATTCTGACCTTCACATTTCACATCTGTATTCGCTAATGGAGAGGTAATAGCAAGTGGTGTGCTGATAGTTACCACTGCTCCGATAGATGTATCATTCGTACAACCATTGAAGGCTATTGCAATGACATCATAGGTAGCTGCATCGGAATACGCTACAGAAGGAATAGTGAAAGAATTTCCTGTTTGTCCTACTATATTCACTCCGTTCTTTCTCCACTGATAGGACTGTTGTGCACTAGCTGCTACTGTCAAGGTCAAGGTATTTGCCAAACAAACAGCTGTGCTTTGTGGTTCTGTAGAAATAACCGCTGCCGTCGTAGGATCTACCTTAGCATTCGCACTCGTTACACTAGGACATGGACTATTCCCAGTCATTACTACGGTATACGTACCTGTATCAGCTATGACAAATAGCGTTCGAGACATGGTAGCCGTCGTTTGACCTATTGGATTTCCATTCAATCTCCATGAATATCCCGTCACATTCTGTGCAACTATATTCATACTGAAATTAGCATTGATACAACCATAAGAAAAGACTGGAGGCTGGGTTGTTATCTGGATTTTTCGAACGACTGCACCCAATACTGCTGTAGAGGTATCGGCCTTACAAGTAGTCGCGCCAGCCATATTGGAAAGGGCTATAACTCGATACATTCCACTATCGCTCATAGCCGCTGGGCTGCCACCTTTGGTATAGGTTTGTACATTTCCGTTTGGTGATATCGCTACTCCGTTTCGCAACCACTGATAGCTCGCTGCATTGCTGGCTGCACCAGTGATACTGATAGGCTGGTCTTCACAAACTTGGAAGGCTGTAGGTGGAGTCGTAATGGCAGCAAGTGTAGTCACTGCTAGAATGTTGTTTGTACTCGTTACTGTCGGACATGGAGAATTTCCTGTCATCAATACAGAATAAATACCAGCATCTGCAGGTTGAGTGCTCGTTATACTATAGTTTGCTGTCGTACCTCCTGTACCTGTCGATACATTGATAGCACCTTTTCTCCACTGATAGCCTGTTACATTCTGTGCTACTATGCTCGTATTAAATGCTGAATTCTGACAGACAAATGTATTGGCTAAGGGTTGTGTTGTGATTTGAATTTTTCTCACCACCGCACCTAAAACTGCCACTGACGTATCTGCTTTACAGGTCATCGCTCCAGCAGGATTGGATAAAGCTACCAATCTATACATTCCACTGTCGGCCATGGTAGCTGGGCTACCACCTTTGGTATAGGTTTGTACATTTCCGTTTGGAGATATCGCTAGTCCATTTCGCAACCACTGATAACTCGCTGCATTGCTGGCAGCACCTGTGATATTGATAGACTGGTCTTCACAGACTTGGAAGGCTGTAGGTGGAGTCGTAATAGCCGCAAGGGTGGTTACGACCAAGGTATCATTCGTAGAATATACATTAGGGCAAGGGGCTATACCTTTGACCAATACTCTAAAGACTCCTGCATCACTTGGTTGTGCACTATTGATTGTAAAGCTAGAATTTGTAGCTGCGAAAATAGTAGTCGTATTTTTCTCCCACTGATAGCCGCTCGTATTGCTCGCTGTCACACTCGCTGTAAATGGTGAATTCTGACAGACAAAGGTTTTAGCCAATGGTTGTGTCGTAATAGAAACTGGCAAATTGATTTTTATCACTCCCGTATTCACTGAGGTCGTATCATTCGTACAACCTGTAGGTGAGTAAACGACTAATCGGTATTCTCCTGAATCCGTTAGTGTATTCGCCTTGACTTTCAATGTATCTTTGGTTGCTCCTGATATTGGACTACCATTTTTCAACCACTGGAAGCTTAATGCTCCTGTATGAGTGGCTTTCAAGGTCACTGAATCTCCAATACAAAGCGTCGTCAAACTGGCTGGATCAGCTGCGATAAGAGCTGGAGGTAGCACTATGACTCTCACTGTATCGCTGTTTTTCGTAGGACATGGCGTCTGAGGGATGTAGCTGATAAAGTATCTTCCTGAATCTGCATAAGCAGAACTTGATATACATAATGTGTTATTTGTACCGGTATTCGCACCTGTAAGTTGTGTCCAAACTCGAGAACTATCATTCATAGCCGCAGCACTCAAACAGAATGATGAACCCACACAAACGTTGTTATCATTTGGTTGAGTTGTGATCGTAATTGGTAATCTAACTTTAACTGTAGAAGCTATGGAAGTCTTGGTGCCACATGGTGCTCCTGTCGTAATATCCACTTCATAAGTTCCTGAATCTGTCTGTGTAGCATTTGGTATATTTAATATTGGTGTCCCTGCACTCGCATTTAATGCGGTACTGATATTCAAACCATTCTTTTTCCATTGATAAGTTATTGGGGAAGTAGAACTTGCCGTTACACTTAGTTTCAACGTGTCGCCTGCACAAAATACTGCAAAAGCTGGCGGTTGGGTATTAATCGTCACCGTATCTTTTACGTTTAAGACTATACTATCTTTTATCGCACAACCATTTGGGTGAGTAGCCGTCATATAATATTTGATCGTATCATTGTGCTTAGACCATACGGTATCTCTGGCACCAGAAGTATAGGCAGAACTGGCCACAGCATTGGTGAATAGGCCTGCTGTTGGTGACCAGGTTATAGGATTTTTTACATTTTGAACTAATCGTATATGAGGTCTATTTACAATAGTAGTTCCAGTCGCTGTGGTACCACAAGTAGCAGCCGTCTCATGCACAGTTGGAATAGCTACTCCTGCTACAGGACCGCCAACCACAGTAGCGGTAATTCCAGTCGTGGTGGTATAGCATATTTCAACCAATACATTATCTGTACCATTCCATTCAAAAACATTCGATTGATTGAAATAAAACATATTCCAACCAACAATTGTTGGTCCATAAGCACCAACACTATGTACCAAAGTACTAGGTTGTGTTAAGAAGGCAGTGGATAAAGTAGTAGCAGAAGTATGTCCTAGTCTGATTTGATAATTCGTCATAGTACCTGTACTTACATTGTTTGCTTTAAATCCTAGTGCTGTTATTGCTTCAGCTTGCAGTGAAGTGGCATTTATTTCTGCAGCTGAAATTAAATATTGTAACCTATGGTTAGTATTACCCGCTCCAGGTCTAAATGGATTTCCACTAGCACTTCCTATATTCACAGTTCCCGTGCCGACAATAGCCGAATCTATTAACTTACTAGAGGCATTAAGTTCCTGTATTGTTCCATTGCATAAATTTAATGTGCCAGATGGACTACTAACAATAGGTAAAGGTATTCTTTTCACCTTTAGATAAAATGTATCCGAATTTTTACATAGACTACCTGTAGTTTGTTCTGCATTTATTACATATTTGTAATCACCCGGGGTTGTATTAGTAACTCGTACACCCGTCGTAGCAATATTTCCAGAAGGAGCAGTAGCAGCTGGGATAGATGACCAAGTGAAACTAGTATAAGATGCAGCACCAGCACTTAATTTTACCGAATCTATCAACTGACCACTACAAACAGAATCTACATCTTTTGTAAATGTCAAAGCTGGAGGAGGAGTAACGGTAGCTATAACTGGAATTCGAGGCGATGATGAACACATTTCTCTTATACTCCAGTTGTAAGCATAATTCCATGTCGGACTTGTAGTACTGAATGCACTAGCTACAGTTGCTATATTGCCTAAGTAAGGTCCATTGACTGAACCAGAAGTCCCTAATGCGACAGGGATGGTATTTCCAGTGTTTTCGCGCCAGAACTCACCAGTCATTGCAGGGGTTCCAAATCGATAGGTGCCGGGCGGAATTAGCCATCCAAGTGGAATGGTATTGGCAACTCCTGCGGTAGTAGTAGCAGTCGTAGTATTCAATATAGAACTACCATCTGCATTGTAAAGTGTAACCGTCATACTTGTGCCTGTGCCAGAGAATACATCTATTGAATTTAGAATGATTGGTTTGGTTAAGGTTATATTAAATCCATAATTTGCTAAAGCAGCATTTCCTCCTGTACCAGGAGGGGTGGCAGTAGCTACATTTTTCACAGCATTGTAGCTAGAACCTAAAGCAGCTGCTGCTGCATAGAAGGTATCAGTTCCAAGCAACACTGGAGTATTAAAGATAGAACCTGTATCTAAATAATTTCCATTTTTATCATACCATTGTATGACTTTAGGAGCAGCAGTAAATGCTCTTAGCTGTGCGGAATCTATACCACAAATCGTATCATGTTTTACACTATCCATAGAAGGATTATTGACTACAATTTGTTTGACCGCTGTAGGAGAAACTCCACCACCACTGATTGGTGAACCTGAGCAAGAGATGATAGCTCGATAAAAAGTAGTGCTATTGATATTTGGTGTGATGTAGCTTGAATTAATTGCTGAACCTATTGGTGACCAACCAGTAGTACCATTCGGACTAGATTCCCATTGATAAGTTGCCCCTAAGGTAGGGCTTCCTGTAATAGTAATCGTCGATGAGCCACTTATGCAATGTGTATCTATATTTGTAGTCGTATTAATAGTAGAAATATAAGGAGCTGGATTAACTAGAACCCTTCTTATTTGTTGACAATTTGTCAAGGTATTTAAAGCAGTTAGTGTAAAAGTATCTTGTCCATTGCGCGTAGTGGTATATACCCAACCTTTTGAGCTATCACCTACAGCAGCAGGTGGATTCCATGTATAGGAATTGAAACTCGTTTTATTAGAAGTAACTTTTACTGTATCTATGGTTGTGTTTGTTGTTGTATTGCATATTTGTAGTGGTCCACCTGAACTCAAAGTCAAAGCAGGTGCAGAGCCTAATACAGCATAAACTGGAATTTTTCGACTCTCACATTTCTCCCCAAAAACAAGACGATAGAAATAATAATAAGTCGTCGCAGAAACACCAGCAGTCTGAGATGTAGCAGAACTAATTATATTTCCTACTGTGGTAGAAGCAGTATTTATAATAGGCAATGGGAATCCTGAGAAAGAACTCTCATATACAAATGGCGATGTCCCTGTATAGGCTGTAACCATAATTCGATAGGTACCGATAGGTAATACTGGAAAACCTACTTTAAATGATTGCAAACTTCGAGTACCAGTTGCGGCAATAGTTAAAGTGGTAGCAGGGCTCATAGCTGTAGTACCTGCATCATCAAACACCTGAACGGTAGCAGTACCAGCATTTCCAGAACACATAATTCCTATACTATCAAGACTCATAGCTTGTGTTAAATCAAAACGTATACCCCGAGGTGAAGCACCTATATTAAATAAAGTACCCGGTGTTTTACTTCCCACAGGATAATCAAATGTGATTCTATTACTCACATAAAATGTATCTGTGGTGGTAAGAACAGGTGTTGTAAAAGATGTTCCCGAAGTTTGGAATGGAGTAGTTAAATTGTTTTTTGTGTACCACAATCCATTGGTAATACCTGTTACACCTATCGTAGCTTGCCCAGTTCCACAAACTGTATCATGCACAGCTGTAGGAACAGCAGGCAATTGGAAAGAATCTATTAAAGTACTATCCTTCTGGTTATTATTGTCCGTGATTAAAAGATATACATAACCCTTGTCTATGTTAGGAAAAAACTTATTTGTAGAAGATAATAACAATGGACTTTTAGCGCCACCTAGCGTTGTCGCTATAGTATAATTGTATAAATAAGGTGGACAACCATTTAATACTGTGCTATTCACAGTGATACTATCTCCAAAACATGGGAAGGTATTGCTCAATGACTTAGCAGAAATTGTAGGTAAGGTTTTATTCTTAATAACTGCAACAGTATCTCTAAATATACATCCCGAAGGGTCTTGAATCGCAACATCATATTTTAAGGTATCAATACCTGTAGGGAAATTTGGTTGTACAATAGCGGTATCATTATTTATTCCTAAATTAGTAACACCTTGTTTCCATACATAGCTTAAACCCGCACTAACGGACTTATTGCCTACAAAACTTGCTACGGGCCTGAATGTACTTAAAGTTGCTGTAGCCACTGTGGTGCAATTCGTACCAGCGGAGGTGGTATAAACTGTAATTCCATTACTTATACTTGTATAGTTCACAGAATAACTAGATCCAGATGCAGGATTTGTCAAGCATGTTTCAACTAACACATTGGAAACGCCATCCCATATAAAAGGTGTTGTAAAGTTATGAGTATTCACCCCCACGGAAGGCGTATATCCAGTCAAAGGAGAAACAGAATAATCTATACAAGTTGTCATTCCACCTGGTCCATAGTTAAAAGGAACACTCGTGCCAACCAATAAGGATGCTGGCCCCCCAGGTACATTACCCATCTTAATAGTAAAATCAGACAATGCAGCCGGTGTAGCAGCTGCCGTCACTGTCCATGAAATAGAAGCAATAGGTCCAGCTGTTAATCCCTGTGCTTGTAACTCTGTAGCTCTATAAATAGATAATTGGCGTTTTCCTGCAGAGGTATTTGTTTGATAAGGAGATATGGAAGTCACAGTATTCGTAATCGTACCAATGGTCACAGGCTCCAATCTATTTAGCCTTGTAACTAATGTATCATTATTGTTATTGCAAACCGTGATAGGACTCACTGTTGTTTCAATAGTTGGCGATGTGATTTTAAAACTTTTTACCCCAGATACTGGAAAGCCAGCCTGTCTTATAGACACCGAACTTGGACAAAAACCTGTATTGAATGTAACGCTATTATTTGCTATATTAGGCACTGTAGCTAAGTCTTGCGCTACAATAAAATATTGAATGACAGAATCCGCTGCAACTGCCACATTCAATTTACTAAAATCAAATGTAAATGTGTATGGAATTCCTGAAGAGTTAGATTCTATCCATTTCCAACCATTCGCTGCACTCGTATTCGTGACAGAATCATTCACATTTCCTAAAAATTTGTAATATAATCTTGGTTTGGCACTGGTCGTATTAACTCCCGATGCGTCTGTAATGGTAGCCGATATGGTCGGTGCATTAGTACAATTTAAATTGGGTACATCAGTAAAACTAATCGTTGGTGGTACAAGGTCTTGTCCAGCAGTACCTGCGAATTCTAATGCCCCTCTATCTGGAGTCGTTGCGTTTCTACTAGCACCAGAGTGATCTGTGGTAATCCCACCTAGTGTCACCGCACTATTCTGCGCTAACGATGCAGAGTTTGGCACCCAAGTGCCAGCTGTGCCACCAGCTATTAGACTATCTTCGGTAAAGGAGGCTATATCACCCATCCAAGCCTTATAAGCTCCGCACGCCGAATTGAAACTAGCATCATTCGTACCCAAACTCCCTCCGCCAATGTGATAAGCATTGGTAAAAGTTGTAGCCGTACCTTCTATAAAAATATAATTTTCTGAAGCAGCAGTCGTACCACATCTCCAAATATTATGAGATAAAGTGAAACCTGCAGGCTTAGTACCTGCAGTGCCAGATACTCTTCGCAGTGCGGCGATAGTTCCCGTACCTGTTCTGGTAGCTTTTACGTTTACAATATTATTTGAAGCAATAAATGGTGTAGCCGCTGAACCAATGAAAATACCCGAAACACCAAAATTGGCACCTGAGCTTGTTATTGATGTAGGGAAACCTACAGCCACCGTATTGGAGTGACATGTCAATGCACTCATAGTTCCACTAAAATTCAAACCTATGACTCCATTGACATTAATCGAAGCTGGAGCGGAAAGTTCGCTAACGATATTGTTGATAGCTATGGTATTGGAGCCTCCTGTAGATAAACCACGGACTCCATTAGCTGTAGTGCCTGATCCTACCATATTGAGTTTAAACACTCTATTCCCGCGCATATCGGAAACTCCGGTAGTAGCTGGCAACGTGTAAATCCCTTCCAATGTGCCCCCACCTGCGGCAGCAGTATTGATGCGCAAATCGGAAATAACATTATTTGTTACAAACTGACTTGTAGCAGTGTTACTTCCACTAAAACCTCTAACAGTATGCGCTGTAGCAGTATTTGTACCATTAATGAATAAATTAGTAATTGTATTATTTTCTAAATAAAAATTATTATGAGTTCCAGTACTATGCACTCCACTGAGTGTAATTGATGTAGCGGTAGTAGTACTTGAAAAATAAATACTATCAATCGTATTTCTTAGAATGAAGGCATCTAGAGAACCTGTCACAGGCTGAATACCATAAGTAGCGCCATTGCCTCCAGTACGATTGATGTTATTAATAATATTTCCTCTTACAAAAGTATTGCCAAGTGTTGTGGAATTACCAGCACTGATCATGGCAATCGTAGCAGTGCCTCCTACAGTAATATTGTTTATTTCGTTACTGTCTATTTCCAAGGTATATGAATTTCCACCTCCGTAAGTATGAATAATTGGTTGTAAAGCAGATGTGGTTAAATTCGGCACATTACCAGTTATTTTATTAAATTTAATGCTACTTCTAATGCCTAAGTGGCTTGATATGGAAATACCAGCGGTCTGCGAGGTTCCTGTATTCGATAGATTGATATTATTGGAATTGATTATAGAATTGTTACCACAATTGGTACTTTGAAATACACCGTATAAGGTTCCAGTTGTGTGTGCCACGTCAAAAGTTATCTCGTTTGAATTGGCGATCATACTATCAAGATATAAAGTGTAGACACCATAACCACTTGTGGTAGCACCTCCCAAATTTAGAAACTTATTATTTATTACGATTAGTGCACGAGCTTGAGCGGAAGTAGACCCACGAAACAAAACACCATTATAACCTTGATTGATGGTATTATTCGTAACCTGAAAAGATCTATGAATAGCTGAAGAATTCCCTGTCCAACTTGCCGCAGTGGTCGTATTGAAAATATATGGATAGGCAGCAAAGGCAAATCCCCCTTCTCCAGTAGAAGCCAAATTAGTAAAATTGACCGTGTTGCTATCTATGGTTATAAATTGACAGCCATTCGCTGAACCAGCAGTACTTCCAACATTAAATAATGCAACCGCCGCCTCCATAGCTTGAGTATTGTTTGTATTTGCACTATTCTCTGAAAAGGTAAAGCGCTTTATGGTTACAAAATCCGCCCCGACTAAATTAAATATTGCATCAATCTGACCAGTAGTAGTTCCTGTTACATTGCGCGTGCCTGGAGTAAATGATGTTATAGTATTTCCACCACCGTTCAGCGTGAGAGAATTGGTGGCAGATAAAGTGGTTAATAAAGCTGATCCTGTGTTTCCTAGTAAATAACCACCTGCAGGTGCTGTTTGAGCGGCAGTGACATTGACTGTCAAGGCACCATTGAGGCCATAAGCATTCAAGGAGTCTACAAGAACTGATAGATTGCCAAATGTAGCATTCGGCACATTGATAGTACCTGAATATTGCGCCGACAAATTCATAGTAAGAATTATGTAAGCTAAGGTTTGAAGATTTATAATTTTCTTTCTCATACTTTTTTATAAATTGGTTTTAACAATCTACAAAAATAAGTATAGCAAATCAAACCTATTATTTATTTAACATTAATTGGGAACACATAATCCACAAACAATTATAAGAATTAAAAAATGTTTTTTTTAAAGAGGGTTACTCTTCAAATAAAACCTGCCCTTTTCTTTGGGAATAGCATTAATTCAAGACCTCAATTTTCATTGTTTTTTCAAAGCCTTTTTCATTAACTAATTTAACCAAGTAAAAGCCTGCGGCTTTGATATCCCAGATTATTGAAGCACTTGTGGATACATATAAATTCTTTAGCATTTTTCCTCCTAAATCATACACCTCCATTTTAACTGGATTCTTTAGGTTAGAAATCGTTAGTAATTCTCCATATTTAATTTGAGTTGGGACAATTAAAACTTCTTCTAGATCAGCAGATGTTATACTACTTCCTCCTGTGCCATTTGCATTAATTTTTACGGAATATTCTTCCAATTTACAGCCGTTCTTGTCCGTTATGGTTACTACATAACTACCAGCGGCAAGGCCAGTTTGATTACCTCCTGTTTTACCATTACTCCAGTTGTATGTATACGGGGACGTGCCTCCTTGAGCAGATACTGTAGCTGCAAAACTAGCAGGGAAAGTGGTTGAAGCAGTAATTTTGGTTGGTTCACTTAACTTAGTATCAAAATATACAGAGGTTCCATCTTGTAACTTAACCTCCAAAGTATGCATACCTGCGCCTACATTATCTATTTGTTTACCCGAAACATTTGTTCCGTTATATACATAGGTATTGGTTGCTACGCCCGTGCTATCCTGTATCAGAAGTTGTCCATTTTTTTCCCCGAAACATTTAGGATTCACCCCTACAAAATTTAAATTGACATCTCTCAATCTAAATGCTTGATTCGCAATGACATTATCACCGCAAGCAGACATTTTATTTACAGCACGCACTTTCCAATAGAAAAAGGTATTATTCAAAGCCGCTCCTAACTTTATTATTGGAATGTTCAAAAAAGTATCTGATATAAGCGTATCGACTAGGAGATCCGTCGGAAGGAAATCATAAGTAGTGCTTATGGATGTGGTCGTGCTTTTTCCCATAGTTACGAGATATTTCGTGGTACCAGCTAGTTTGTTGAATCTTAATTGAAAATTCTTCCTTGAATAGCGAGCGTTGGGACTAGCTAGCTGTTTAGGATAAAAATAAGTAAAATTGGTTATTTCAGGAAATACAGGAACGCTTAGGAGTAATAGATCTTTTCTATCTGTATAGTTTGCCATTGCAGCCTCCATTCTTTTGCCCTGCAATGGTGAAAAGGTATCAGAGCAATCATCATCCGAATAGGACATAAAATTACGACCTACTTTGTTCATTAGAATTGTTTTGCCATTTCCATCAGATAATGATGTTCCAGAATAAGGGCATTTCCATCTATTCGCCACATAATCAGGATCTGTATCGCAAAAACCGTCCCCTTTTGTTAGACAATTCGCCAATGCTCCAGTTCGATCTACACTCTCCCACTCAGTTTTAGGATGCTGTGCTAGGTTCGGTGGATACGTCTGCCCCTCCCATTTGAAAAATGTATGACGCAAATCTAACCAATGACCCATTTCGTGGGGCAAGGTTTTATTTCCAGGATTCGAGCAGTCGAACTTTTCAGCAGAAGCCTGCATAAAAATACCGCTGCGCGAAGCGGGTGAGTTCATGGTAGGGAAATCTGTCACATAGCCACAAGCTCCATTTGGATTATTTACCAAATAAATATTACAGTGATTCAGCGTATTGTAAAGACCCATTAAAGTCTCATCCTCCGGCTTTTGAATGTCAAAATAATTGTCAGATTTGATGTAACTAATCGTGTCAATATAAAATCGAATATTGATTTTCGATTTTTCAAAATGATAGTTCATATCACAATGTATGAAATATAGGTAGTTGAGAGGGTAGCCTCCAAAACCATTGCTTCTGGATACGATATGATAGTGGATAGGAATATTAATAATGGCTCTAGCACCAAGATAGTCAGGATTTAACTCTGGACGACCTATATCTTCTATCCATTTATCATAATCTTTATCCTTGGTTCCACAACTAAACTGAGCGTCAAGAGCCAGGTGAATAATACAAAAAGTAAGAAGTAAGGTGTTTTTAATTAACTTGTTCATTAGTAATAATTTATTTAATGTCTTTTATATTTAGAGGAACGGACTGGTCTATCTCAATTGACTTATTAAAGGCAAGATAACCTACATCAATTTTACCGATGCAACGGATATCAATTGTTTTGCCACTGACAACACTAATAATCGATGATAAATTGCCAATTAAATCAGAAATGTTGACAACAAAGCTTACAGGGATTTCAAAATCGGATAATTTGGGAATAGTCATGCCGGGCTGGCTTATCTCAAATTTACCAAGCTTCATCCCTTCTGTCTGGACAGCTAAATTGATGCCATTGAGCTTTATCCCGTCTATTTTATTAGGATTATATAAATAAGCTACGTTTGTAACTATCACTTGTGTGCCACTGACACTGGCTACCCTCCATTGTCCAAGGCTTTTAAAAGTCGGCGCAGATATTTGACAGGAGACAAGTCCAAATAATAGAAATACAAAAATTATTTGCTTCATTCTACAAATTTAGTAAATATAAATTTAATTTATACAATAAAAATTGAAGGCTCCAAAGTGCATATTCTAGGCCCATAAAAAGAAAAAATCGACGTGCAACAGTCCATATTCGGTCTTTCAATGATTGATTATCAATCCTGTCCTATTATACATATCAAGTGTTCAAAAATTACAGCACTTGCAAACCAATTTGCAATACTTTGCAACGACTTATTAAACTTATTGTATTTTATTCGGACACAAGTGATAAAAAATATCGATGAAAGAGAATAAAACTTAATTACGTGAATCGTTTCTTCCCTTGGAGTCTCCTAAAAATGAATTCAATGGCTGACTAGATAAAGTAAAAGACTAGCTAATATAACTGCTGGGTCCACTTTGAGTGACTCAGTGAAATATAGACAGAGCGAAATTACTTCCCCTTCATACATTGTAGGTCTAGTTTTATTGAATAGCCTATATTTGCACTCCAATTTTTACGACCCATGAACTACCTCGCTATAGAAAACCTAACCCTCCATTATGGAGATAAGGTCATTTTTGAAGACATCAATTTCTATATTAATAAAGGGGACAAAGTGGCTCTGGTAGCCAAAAATGGGACGGGTAAAACCACATTATTGAAAATGATATTTGGAGAGGAACTACCAAGCAGCAATGCCAAGTTTTTCATCCATTCAGATGTCAAAGTGGGCTATTTGCAGCAAGACACTCCACTAGACGAGACTAAGACTATACGCGAAGTGCTTTTTAGTCAGAATTCGGAAAAATTTCAAGCCATAGATAATTACAACAAAGCCATGGAAGGCAACTATTCCTTGGAAGACGCTATGGTAGCTATGGATAAGCTCCAAGTATGGGACTTGGAATCGAGAATGAGTCAGATATTGGGTAAACTCGATATTTATGACCTAGATCAGCGAGTAGGAAGTCTTTCTGGAGGTCAGAAGAAGCGGGTAGCACTTTCAGCTATTTTGATAGAAGAGCCAGATTTAATCCTCATGGACGAGCCTACCAATCACCTAGATCCAGAGATGATAGAATGGTTGGAGAATTATTTAAAGAGTCGGGAATTGACCTTATTGGTCATCACCCACGACCGTTACTTTCTAGATGCTGTTTGTAACCAAATCGTAGAATTAGAAAACGGCAAAATGCAGAAATATGCGGGCAACTATGCCTACTATCTCGATAAAAAGCAACTTCAAATGGATATTCTTTTCTCACAAAATGAAAAGATGAAAAATATTTTTCGCAGGGAAAAAGAATGGATGAGCAAGCAGCCTAAAGCCCGCACCACTAAAGCAAAATCGCGGATAGACAACTTCGACACTATTGAAGAAAATACAGTTCTCAAACCGAAAAAGGAAGAATTAAAACTGGAGACAGTTGAAAATAGATTAGGGAGTAAAATTCTAGAATTTCATAAAGCGTATAAATCATTTGGTGATAAGAAAATACTAGAAAATTTTGAATATAAATTCAAGCGCAATGAAAAAGTCGGAATCGTAGGGAAAAATGGAGTCGGAAAAACGACCTTTCTCAACCTCATTTTAGGTATAGAAAAGCCAGATAAAGGTGAGGTGGTGCTAGGCGAAACTGTCAAATTAGGTTACTACAGGCAAGAAAATAATGAATTTGATGGTGAAAAGCGCATGATAGAAATCATCAAAGATGTTGCAGAACATATACCACTCAAAGGCGGCAAGTCTTATACCGCATCGCAAATGCTAGAGCGTTTTCTCTTCCCAGGACATATGCACTATGTATTTGTCAAAAAACTAAGCGGTGGAGAGAAGCGTCGTTTGTCGCTGATTCGCACGTTGATGCTCAATCCTAATTTCCTCATTCTCGATGAACCTACGAATGATTTGGATATCATAACCCTCAATGTACTCCAAGAATTTATCGAAGAGTTTGAAGGCTGCGTCATAGTCATATCCCACGATAGATACTTTATGGATAATTGTGTGGAGCATCTCTTTTGCTTCGAGGGAAATGGGAAAGTGCGAGACTATTACGGCACCTATTCCGAGTATCGAAATGAACTACTCGAAAATAAATACAACAACACCGAATCGAAGCCTGAATCTGAAAAGGTAATTGAAAGCAAGTCTAACACTGCAAAAGCCACCAACAAACTCAACTTTAATGAGCAACGAGAGTTTACTAAGATAGAAAAGGAGCTGCCAAAGTTAGAAGCAGAACAATCCGAACTTTCAACTAAACTAACTGAAAACTTAGCTTTCGAAGAACTACAAAAAGTCACTAATAGGTTATCCACCATAGCTAAAACGATGGAAGACTATAATATGCGCTGGCTAGAGCTGGCGGAGAAAATGGGTTAAAAAAAAGTGTTGAGTCTAAACTTAATAAACCCAACACTTCAAACTTATCAGTTCAAACTACTACTTCAAACTTAATATTTCTCTATACTTAGGTAGAGGCCATAAGCTATTATCCACCAATTGTTCTAACTTATCTGCATGATATCTAATTTCATCGAAATAAGGAACGACTTTGTCGCAATATGCTTTTGCTTTGGCCGCATTATCATCCATTTTATTGCAAACTTTTCGAGCCTCTATCATGGAGTCTACTAGTGATTTTACTTGAGCTAGATGACCAGAAATGGTTTGTACAAGTTCGGATTGTGCTTTGTACATATTCTTATCAAAGCCGGCTTCTTTGAGTTTGATAATATTATCCAACATATTATTTTGATATTGAATCGCCGCTGGTATAATATTATTGACACAAAGCTCGCCAATCAATCGCCCTTCGATTTGTACTTTGAGAAGATAGTTGTGGTTAAAAATATCATAGCGCGCTTCCATCTCTCTTTCGGAAAGTACACCATGACGAGCGAATACATCTACTGTATCCTTGACCATCCAGAAATCCAACGCATTCGGCGTGGTGCGCGCATTATTCAGTCCTCTTTTGGCTGCTTCAGCTGCCCATTCATCGCTGTAGTTGTCTCCTTCGAAAAGAATATTTTGAGACTCTAAAATATAGTTTTTCAGTATGCGCATGATCGCACCTTCTTTCTTTTCGCCTTCTTTGCTGATGAGATTTTCTACATCGTTTTTAAATCGTGTGAATTGATCAGCGACAATCGTATTGATAACCACCATAGTCGAAGAACAGTTGGCTGAAGAACCAGTGGCTCTGATTTCAAACTTATTTCCTGTAAAGGCAAATGGAGACGTTCTATTTCTATCGGTATTATCTAGTAAAATATCTGGAATCTGATTGTGAATATGCAGTTTCAAATCTTCTGTCAGTAGTGGATTCGACTTATTGTCACTCACTTTTTCAGCGACTTCATTTAAAACATTGGTCAGAGCCGTTCCTATAAAAACTGATATAATAGCAGGAGGCGCTTCGTTGGCTCCTAGTCTGTGATCATTTCCGGCCGAGGCTATCGCAGCTCTCAACACATCGCTATATCTAGCCACAGCTGCTATTACATTGACAAAGGTAGTCAAGAAAAGCATGTTCGTTTTTGGTGTTTTACCAGGAGACAAAAGGTTTTTGCCAGTGTTGGTGCTCATCGACCAGTTATTGTGCTTGCCACTTCCATTGACACCCTTAAACGGTTTTTCATGCAATAAAACTTTCAGTTTATGCTTTTGTCCCACTTTTTCCATCACATCCATTAGGAGCTGGTTGTGATCTACTGCCACATTGCACTCTTCAAACATAGGTGCACATTCAAACTGACATGGAGCTACCTCGTTATGTCGTGTGCGAATAGGAATACCTAAAAGGTGGCACTCTCTTTCGAGGTCAATCATAAAGTTTAAGGCTCTATCGGGAATTGCACCGAAGTAATGATCTTCTAGTTGTTGGCCTTTCGCAGGGATAGCACCTAATAGCGTCCTACCCGTGTACATAAGATCTGGCCTCGAGTGATAATAAGCTTCATCAATCAAAAAATATTCCTGCTCCCATCCAAGGGTAGCTGTGATTTTTGTAGCAGCTTTATCGAAGTAATTGACTACTGGCAATACCGCCTTTTCCATAGCTTCGATGGACTTTAAAAGGGGTGCTTTAAAATCTAAGGTCTCCCCTGTATAGCTTATAAATATAGTAGGAATACAAAGTGTTTTACCGAATTGGCTCTCCATCAAAAATGCTGGAGAAGTTGGATCCCATGCAGTATAGCCTCTTGCCTCAAAGGTTTGGCGAATACCTCCATTGGGAAAACTGGAAGCATCTGGTTCTTGCTGCACGAGATTGCTCGCTCCAAAGCTCTCTATCGCCTTTCCATTTTCTGATGGCTCAAAAAATGAGTCATGCTTCTCAGCGGTCAAACCTGTCAAAGGTTGAAACCAATGCGTATAGCTCTTAGCGCCATGCTCTATCGCCCAGTTTTTCATTCCTTGAGCTATATGTTCAGCGGTCTCTCTATCTATTTTTTGATTATGGGATACGCATTCTTTAAGTTGTTTATAAACTTTATTGGATACGTAGTTTTTTAGTTTATCATCTGTAAAAACGTTCTGCGCATAATAGTCCGACACCTTGTGCGATATAAATTCAATTTTCGGAATTTCTCTATTATTTGCCGCTTTAATTGCTGAAAATCGAGTCATAATTGAAATAATTTAAAGTTTACAGCGACAAAAATAAACTTTATTTTGATAAATGCAATTATTTTTTCATATAGTTTTTTTTCTAATATTTAGAATCGATTGGTTATTGATTAAATCTAAAATACTGAACTAGTTCTCCATCAATAATTAAATTTTTCAAGACAACAATTTTCTATCTAGTATATGATACCTTAAAACTTCAATAAAACTTACTAGAGTTCTTAATAAGTTTATAATTAATAAAAATACCTAGATTTTACAATTGAAATAGCAAAAGAACTTAAAAAGATAAAGGTTTGCTAAAGATTGAAGGATTTTAAAAATTTTTCAAGTCTAAGAATAAAAAACAACGACTTAAATCATTACTTTGTAAAATCCCAAAACTTTCTTTTTTTGTTGTCTTCGGCAGTAGAACAACCAGATTTCTCTTTTATAAAATAACTGAACTTAATTTGACCAGTTAACCAATGATCATTTTGTTTTGAATCACCTCTTCGCTCTCCTGTAGCATAAAAATTAGGTCTATATCCATACGCTAAATTCTGCGCTATCGAAGCATTAACTGGATTAAAAGTAGAAAATAAATTCTTATCGGGATAAACTGTACTAACATCATCTATATAGTCAGTAAAGGTATAGCTATATTGAAAGTCTAAACTAACTGAGAATCTTCTTGAAGGCGGAGTAAAGCGTATTCCTGCACCTACTGGCAAGCAAATTTGAGTAAGACTATAGCGAGATGTGTTATTCCCTAAACTTTGACCTTCTGTTGAAAGAGGCTGAAGCTCAATTTCTTTACCTTGATAAATAGTTTTAGGATTAAAGCCAAATATACCAAACCCAAGACTGACAAACGGGGAAAAGTGCCATTTAGTAGTTTTATTCCATCTATCATTCACTCTCCAAGGTTCAAATTTCAAATCAACAAAACCTTGGTTTACAGTAGAAAAGAAACTAAGATTCCTTTGATACCTTATTAAATTATTACCAGTTGAATTAGCACCATTGTCTGAATCATAACCAGAAAGATATAAGTGATAAAAGTTCAATCCAATGCTAAATCTTTGTTTAAAATTTAATCTATAAGATACTGAATAACTAGCTTTATAATTCCGAAAATCAAAATTATCTAGAACTAAAGCCAAGGGATATGTATAATCAAAATTTCTAATATTTAGGTCTCCGTAATAATATGAAAATCCCGCACCTGCACTGAATTCATGAAACTGGGAGTAGGTTTTAAGGCTGCTAGTTAAAATTAACACAACAATAAGTTTACGCATATAAATTTGATTTAACAAAACAAAGATATACAATTAATCAGAAGTAATAATAATTTAGGGCATTATGAAAAAAAAGCTAACATTGTCTAGTTATGAAGAAATTCAAAATTAAGATTGTTTTTGCTATACTTTTAATTTATGCGGATTAAAAAATTGTTTTCAGTAGTAATACCAAACCACAAGAATTGATGGCTATATGTGGCATTTATTGGGTATTACTTTTAATTTGTTTAAAATTCTTACTCATTCGCTAAAATCTTGGCTTTCAAGTTTTTTTCAAACTATTTTTTTCTAAGATTTAATATCAATCCAAAAACCATGAATATCAACAAAGGGGATCGATAGCGTAAAATAGCTGCATAATTATGTACCAAAAGTGAAACGACTAACATAAAAGAAAAAAAAACCATAGTAAAGTAAACCGTGATTCTATTCCAAACCCGAGACTGATGATAGAATAAATAAATAATGAAAGCTAAGGTCAAAGCACAAACAAAATTTAAAATCACTAAATAATAAGTGGCCGTATGAATAGAGTAAAAAGCCTCTAACCAGCGCCTAAGAATCTGCCCAATTAAATCAATAGCGTCCGCTTTCCAATCGATAAAATCAAAATGGGTATTTCCAGCTTTCAATCTACCATATCTATTCAATTTATCCAACACATAGACTCTGTATGGAGAATTAAATAACAGAATTAATGGTATTAGGGGGAATAGGAATAGCAGGATTTTATTTTGCCATTTGGATACCTCGAGACGAGAATACAGAACGACAACGAGCAAAACGATGAGCAGAAGTATCACTGTATCTAAACGTATGAAAATAGCATTGGTTAAACACAATAGAGCGAGCAGATATTTCCACCACTTCGGCGAGCTATAGACTACATATAGCACAACACATAAGAAAAGAAGCAGTAAATTTTCTTTATAAACACCTGAAACAAAAAAAATGTCTATCCCACCAATTAATAGAAAAGCATACAAAATTTTCACTTTCCGTGCATCTGGATCGATGTTATGAAGGGATTTTAGTAGAAGACTTTTAGAGACAAAACTCAATACGCCAAAAAACAAAGAGACATTAAAAAGATTGGGTTTAGAGATAAGCGAAAAGAATAGAAAAAATTTCTCAATGGTAAAACTCGTATAATTTGACCATGTATTGGAGGCGATGAGCATAGGGAAATAATACTGCGGATACAATCCGTTGCCACCAGTCAAGAAAAACAATCCATAAAGACTTGAATCTTTATCCAAAAAGGATATCAACAAAATGGCATCCTTCATATACTTTCTAGAGTCCAACTCTGCAAGTTGAGCTGACAGACCTGCGATAAAAATGGAGGCGATGAGAAGAATCAGCGCAGGAACAAGTCCAATCGGTAAAAACTTGTACCTCTTTTCTAGAAAAATAAAGCCAAAAACTAGAAATATGAATTGAATACAGTAAATGAAAAATTCACTGTTATTCATAGCTTATTCAACATCAGAAAGATTGCGAATAGATATCTGCTTGGTATTTCCAAATCTACCTACAATTGCGGTTATATTTTTAGCGCCTGACGGCAGGGTCGATCCGCTAAAGGTGGCCGCAGACTGCGTAAAATGAACGATATTGGAAGATGCATCTGCGATGGTTTTACTACCACTATATGTTCCTGTAGCGGTAAAACTTGCGCCCATAATTTTGACTAAGGTCGATTCATAGGTATCCATATTGTTGCTTATAGTGGCAATGGTTACCGCAGCTGGTGTGATAGTTCCCGTGCCAAGTTTAGTCACGGCGCTGCTCGGCACAAAGACCTGCATCAACTGATTAAATTTAGTCAAGCTATCACCAGTAAATGTTACCTTCAACTTTTCGCCGAGTGCATAAGTATGTGCGGATGAAAAACGTATGATGATACCTCCTGTAGCATCTTGAATGGCCAAGTTTTGGCTATTGATATTCTTGCCATCTTTGTCCGAAATCACTACCCCTTCGATATATTTATCAAACAATTTCACCCCATTGCCAGTATATAAAGCGCGAATAGAAGCTATAGTAGCCAAGGTAGCAGTGCCGCCACCACCTCCACCGCCACCTGAACCAGCGCATGGTGTCGTGCGATTTGAATCGGTTAATTTCACATCATTTAAATCGCGTATGACCATCTGAAAGTCACTTCTGTAGACAGTAAATATACCCGTAAACGTACCTTTGCCAGCTGCAACCTTTGTCCCTGCAAAATTAGCATAGCCACTAGTGCGGACGATTAGATCATTGCCATTATTATCTAGCAGCGTTCTGTTCGCGTCTTGGAGATTGGCTATATCCGCATAGGTTAGCTTGGTGTCTTCGCACTTGAACTCTACATCTTTAAAGCGAACTAATTTATAGTGATAGGCCTCAGATAATTGTCCCATGGTGATTTCATCTACCTTGACTTCATTGTTGACACTCCCCTTCAAGATGGTTTTGTCTATTGCCGTTGCTGGCAGTTCGCCCAGATCTTTAGCGCCAGGCGTCGATACTGTATCAATATACCCTCCTAGTTTGATCAGGTTGTTCTGATTGGCCATGGCCATTCCCTTTACTTTCAAGAATACTTTTCTACCAACAGGAAAGTCGTTGTATAGGTTTGAGCGATTAATCAATACTCCAATCGCTGCGCGATTATCTTTGTCTTGAATCACGATTTCCTTATATAAATTTCCCCCTACATCATTACCACTCACGATGGCTTCGATAATTCTATTAGAATCGATGGTCCATATCGTCTTGCCACTGGCTTTGAAATCCTGCTTTAGGTCAAAAATAGTATAGTTAGCCGTAATTGCGGGATCTTTAGGATTCGCGGGCGGATCTATGGCATCCTTCATACAACCTGATAGGACAAGCAATGGGGACATTAAGGCAATAAGAAATTTGTTCATATACGTTGATTATTATAATCTATAAATAAAATTGATATAAAAAGACCTTCCCATCATGTAGGAATAGGTGTTAGGAAATTTATCTGGATCGCGATCTCTGAAGTCAAAGCGCAATTGCTCTCTCCCCACGATAGCATAATCTTTTTTGTCCAGTAGGTTGGTGAAATTAGCAGAGATATCAAAGAACATGCGCTTCTTAATGCCTTTGATAAACTTATTGATTAGAAATGATTTTCTAAAATAGGCATCGACGGTAAAGGCTCCCGGCATGCGCTCTTGGGAAAGAATCTTATTATACTGATCTGAACCTGGGGTGACAGCGACTACAGCCTCGGTAGTTCTTCGCTGCGGACTAGGATCGACATAGATTTTATCGAAATAATTTAGACTAATCGACGCAGACCAGAATTGTTTGGAGTTATAATTTAGCTTCAACATTCCTGCCAATTGAGGCCCTGTAGCTAAGTGAAGTCCTTGGTAATAAACGGTCTCTGTGGAAGATACTAGATTAGCGTTATCATAGTAGAATGTAATATTCGGTCTATTGTCATAAACATAGTCTCCGATATTAGCTAGGGCAGTCGCAGTCAATCCTGTATTGGCTATCTTAGTCTCCACTGCAGCCTCTATTCCCATATATCGCTTATTCACATCACGAATGAGCAGAGATCCAAAGCTATTGGTCAACTCGGTAAAAAAGCGTCGCACCTCGGTCTCACTTTGTGATAAAGTATAGAAGCCACTGAAATTAATCTTAGTACGCGCGCCACGATGAAAATAAGAAATTTCTCCACTGTTGATATTCATGCTCTTGGCATTTCTATCAAAAAGATTGGATACACGCGCGAGTGGATAGACTTGCTCGTACTGCGGAGCGTATGCCCAGCGAGCTGCTCCTAGAGATACATAATTTTTTCCATCAATTTTATAGGTAAATCCCCCTTTAATATCTATGTTCAAAAAGTTGACGCTTTCTGATTTACCAAAACTACTATTCTCATGGGCTCCATTCTTAAATAAACCTTCTCTACCATAGCCTGTATATTCCAAGCGAAGACCTCCATAGAAATCTATTTTGTCTAGTGTCACTAAGGTTTGTCCCCAAACCGTCGAATTGGTCACCGTAGCGCGGTAGTTATACCCGTACTTATCTCCTGCCCGCACGATGCCATAGGGATTGTTCAAATCATTGTGAATAGCATTGGCATTGTCTGGATTCGCTCGTTGAGCGAACTGATTTATATTGACAAAGAAGTCTGCCCCTAAAAGGTCTGAAACCTGTCTGTAATATTCGGTACTATTGAACTGAAACATCGCTCCTCCCGTGAGGTTGATTCGAT
Organism: Sphingobacteriales bacterium; assembly: GCA_021297855.1. GTDB lineage: Bacteria > Bacteroidota > Bacteroidia > Chitinophagales > JADJOU01 > CHPMRC01. The sequence goes on from JAJTHM010000066.1 coordinate 22,406, forward strand.
TATTGATTTGATGCTTGACCAATACATGGGCGGTAGCATTTTTCACATCAGAGACTTCTTTATTCATAATATAGCGCGCCCAATTGCCCGTCTCCCCTTTGGTTGGTACCGTTTCACGATTGTTTCTATTCGCATCATAGAGTCTATCCCAATCTACTTGCAATAAATCTGGATTGGTTTTGATAGCAGTAAAGACCGCATTGTAAGCGATAGGATCATCATTATAGAAACTCGGCGCATTGCGGTAATAGGTCGGCGAAGGATTGTAAGAATTATACCAGTCCAATCGCTCTTGATAGCGCTTACCAAACTGTAAGCCAAGACTCGCATTGATATGGGTCGAAGCGGTCGGTTTAAAATCTCCTGAGAGAGTGATTAAAGGTACATTGTCCCTGCGGATATTGGAGCTGCGTTTTTCACCGTTTTGTATTCCCCAGTTCGGATTATAGAAATTGGTACCTGCGAGGTCGCTAAACTCTTTGATCACAGCACTCGCCACTGCGCGCTTGTTATCTACATAAAAGGCCGTAAGACTTGTGTTAAACTTTTGACTCCAGAGTTTGGAGACAGAAAAATAAGCCGTAAATGCCTGCATGGCTGTTCCTGGAATATAACCCTCTTTGGCGCCGCGAAAGCCGAGGGAACCAGAGAATGCAAAATTATTTTTCAATAAGCCTGTGCTATAGGTTGCCGTAGTTCTGGAGGTAAAATTTCGATTGGAAAACCACTGCGATACACGAAGACCTTTGCGTTGATTGATCGCTTCGGCATCAATATCTATATTATTCGTCTGCTCGCCAAAGGTGAAAGGGATGGCTTTAATACCATAATAATTGTTTCGAGAGCGAAGCACATCATTCAGTCCTGAGAAGTCATTAAAAGTAATGCTATTTCCCTGCACGATATTTTCTAAGGGAACGCCATTGATAAACAAGGTCTGGTCTTGGAATCGCAATCCGCGGTTTCTAAAGCCACCTTGTCCTAGCCCGAACATAGAGTTGGAAACGAAGATATCTCTAGATGAATTGAGTAAGCTAGCTACCGAATTGCTGGCATCGTCTTCGGTCTGCTCTGTGACTGGGATTTCGTTATTCATATCCTTGCCCTGCTGCTGTTTTTCTATGATTATGTCCTCGACCACTTTCGTTTCCCCACCTACATAATCTACGTCTATACTAGCCTCAAAGAAGCCCGGTTCAGATACAATAATAGTAAAAATGGCTGTACTGAGGTTGTCGAAAACATAATTTCCAAACTCATCGGTCGTGGTAAATCGCTCAAAAGTAGGTGCGACCAACTTGACCTGTACACGCTTCACCGCAGCCTTGGTTTCTGCCTCTAACACCTTGCCCTCTATCCTGCCCTGCGCCCAACCCGAAAGGCTGAGAATCATAGCTAGCATTAGTAAATAATATCGCATTCCTGTAAAAATGAAGAGCAAAAGTAGGAAAATTCAATTGTCTTGGAGTTATGAAATAATTAAATTATGCACAAATTGTGGAAACCAGCCAAGTCAAAATTGAATTTAAAAAAATCTCCTTCCTTTTTGAAAATAAACTTACAGCACAACCCGACACTAAGGAGAAAAGAACTATTGACAAAGGGTTTTGCTAACTTCTATATATTTAACGGATGTACTCTTGAGAGTTCTACTAAATTTGCATTTCCAAAAAATTATTCAATGTTCAAAGGAATTCTCTCTGCCATTAGTTTGGTATTCATCACTAGTCTTCATGCACAATCTATCTCGGGTAAAATCGAAGATAGTAAAACAGGAAAAGCAATGGAGCGCGTTTTGGTCGTCATCATGGAGCAGAAAAAGGCTGCACCCGTGGCTACTGAATATACCGACTCGAGAGGTCAGTTTAAATTTGACAATCTAAAATTGAAAGGGCAAGAGTTCTCGGTGACGACCAAAATGGTTGGATATACAGAGTTTCAAGAAATTTACACGATAGATAAACTCCCACTCAAAATAACTATAAAACTAGAACCTACCGCCAGTCAGCTCAAAGAAGTGGAGATAGAAGGAACTAGAGCTAGAGTGACTATAAAGGATGATACAGTGGTCTATGATGCCAAGGCTTTTAAAACCCACAAAGACGCGAATGTAGAAGATCTAGTCGTCAAAATGCCCGGCATCACTAGAGAGGGCGGCGAGGTCAAAGCTTATGGAGAAAAGGTTCAGAAAGTATTGGTCGATGGTCAAGAGTTTTTTGGAGAGGATGCAAATATCGCGCTGAAAAACCTACCAGCAGAAACGGTAGATAAGGTGGAAATTTTCGATGCAATGAGTGATAAAAATGCATTTACTGGCTTCAACGATGGCAATACAACAAAAACAATGAACCTCAAAACCAAGCCTGGTATGAATAAAGGCTATTTTGGCAAGGCCTATGCGGGTTATGGAACTTCAGATCGATATCAAGCAGGTGGCAATTATAACTACTACAATGGCTCTAAAAGAGTCTCCATTTTAGGTTTAGCGAATAATATCAACAACCTCAACTTCTCCACTTCTGAAATCGTTGGGGCCATGACTGGCTCTAGCAATATGGGCGGTGCCGGTGGAGCCAATATGATGCGTGGGATGAGCTTTGGGATGAGCGTTTCGGGAGCTGGTGGTCGCCGAGGCGGATTTGGAGGCCCTATGTCCAACTTTACCGTATCCAACAGAGATGGAGTCAATGACGGGTATTCATTTGGTATGAACTATAACGATAAGTGGGGGAAAAATAAAAATACCACGGTAAGTATGAGCTATTTTGGCAATAGAACTGATAATTTCACCTTGGGACAGACGAGTCAGAAAAATCTTTTAGATACCATCAACACCTTATCTACCAATCAAAATGAGAATAACTCTGATCAAGCCTACAAACATAGATTTAGCTCTAGAATAGACGGCAAATTAGATAATAAAAACAGTTATATCTGGACGAATAAATTGAATTTCGGAGATAACAACGGACAATATATTACAGAAGTCAATAACTTCTTTGAAATCAGCGGTGGTACTTTGCGTAATTTGAATCAATCAAGAACGCTGGGCAACTCCATTGAATTTAATTCCAATTTTCTTTATAAACTTGCTTTTACTAGAAAGGGTAGAACGCTCTCTTTAAACTCGATAGTGGATGTCAATTCACAAAAAGGCACATCTTTGCAAAACGTGATTACAGAGCGCGGGACGCTGACCAGTGCATTTGGACTAGATTATATAACCAATCAGTGGTCCACTACATTCACAAACATACTTACCTACACCGAACCTAGTGGCAAATACGGACAATGGTTAATCAACTATAGCCCATCCATATCTAATAGGAGAAATGATAGAGAGGTGAGCACGTTTAACTCCGTAAATCCTTCTCCAATTTTGGCGGATAGTTTATCCAATAATTTTACAAACAATTTATTTTACAATATCGGGGGGTTGAGTTACCGCCTTCAATTCAGCAAATGGAGAATCATGTTTGGCTCTAATGTGCAGAACATTAATTTCATTGGCAGAGAGCGATTCCCAGGTTCTAGTAGCATAGAGCGAAATTTCTTTGGAGTTCTACCTTACTTCAATATTCAGTTTAATTCCAAGCCAATGAATCGTTTGAGATTGACCTATAATACGAGTATGAACGTACCTTCGGTGACCCAGATCCAGCCGGTATTGGACTTGTCCAATCCAGTATCAATATACAAAGGAAACGATAAGCTGACGAATGAATACAGTCACAACTTATTCTTTCACTATATGAAGCCCAATATAGTCAAAGGGACCTTCCTGATTTTCGTATCCAATTTGAATTACACCTTTAATAGAATCTCCAATTTTACCTACACTGCCATTAACGACACAAGTATCGATAATTTAGCCTTGCGCAGAGGAGTCACCTACAATAAGAATGTCAACTTAGATAATGCGTTTACAGGATTCCTATTTGCGAACTATACACTTCCGATTAAGCCTCTTAAATCGAACTTTAGTATCAATGGAAACTATACCTATTCCCAAAACCCATCGATAGTCAATTTAAAAGAAAATATGACGCGCACCAATATGTTTTCAATGGGGTCTATGCTATCCAGCAATGTAAGTCCAGATATCGATTTCTCATTGAGTTATAATCCAAAATATTTCATCAACACGTTTAGTCTTGAAGGACTCCCAAATAATAACTATTGGATACATACCGTGTCGAATAATATTCGTTTGACACTTTTCAAAAACTTTGTTTGGAGTTATGATTTCAGTTATAACTACAATAGTCAAATCGACGCTGCTATCAATCAACATATATTTCTTATGGGTTCTAGTCTAGCCTACAAATTTTTGAAGAATCGACAACTCGAAGCTAAAATTAGTGTTTTTGATATCTTGAATCAGAACCAAAATATTAGCCGAACGATAACTAACAACGCTATTATTGATTCACGTATCAATGCCATGAATCGCTATGGGCTCTTTACCATGACTTATACCTTCAAGAAATTTCAAGGAACAGATCCGGATAAAAAGGCAGGTGGTTTTATGCAGATGATGACTCCTAAAAGTGACTAAGGAAATGAAACGAAATAAAGAAGTTGTCAAAGTATCAGTTGGATTTGATCAATGGTTGGATAAAAACCATTACAAAGAAAAAGCGCTCAATTTTAAAATAGCAGAAAACTGGCAGCAAATAGCAGGCAATACTATTTATAATCACACTGAACGCATCGATGTGCGTCTTCCAAAAATCTTTCTCAAAATCAATAACTCATCCTTGAAAGAAATGCTGTATCATGACAGCAAGCTTCTTATCGATAATGTAAACGATTTTTTAAGCGAAAAATGTGTAAAAGAGATTATCTTTACTTAACTCAAACATATGGCTAGTATTCGCAATTTGATACTAATATTAATTATTAGTAGTTGTTTTATAAAAACTAGTGCACAAACTTATGTGCATATTGTGACAGACCGTGACAATATATACAAAATTGCAAGAATTTATGGAGTGACGCCCCTTCAGATATTGAAAATAAATAAAATGGATACTTCCAATCTCAAGTTGATGGAACATTCAATTCTCATAATTCCTGACAAAAACTACAATACCAGTGGATCAGGTGGCAAGATAATAAAAACCATAGAGCATCGCATAGTGAAGGGAGAATCCCTCTACACAATAGCCCGCAAATATGGTGTCACAGTCTATGACTTGCTACTAATAAATCCACACCTATCTAGAGGCAATTCTTTACCTGTGGATGAGGAGATGAAGATCCAAGTCACTCTCAATGCTGAATCGCAGTATAGCCGCCAAATTATTTATCTCAATGGCGATTTATTTAAATATAATCTAATAGAAATAAGAGACAGTACAGAATTTGAATTGGTGAAGGACTTCAATTCTACATTGGATGATCGAATTTCATCTATATATGAGGCTCAGGAAGTCGAAGTGGTCTTTGATTCATTTCCATATCCAGAGGATGATAGCGATCCTATGACTAGGCTCATTTACCATCTAGTCAAACATGGTGTAGATTCCACAGTGAATAAGGAATTATGGTTAGACTCCTTATATGAAGAAGTCTTCTATGTGGGCTCTGAATTGAATGAAAAAAAGATTAATACAGATGCGATCTTTCTCTCTAGAGCATTTAATATTTTAGCCAAATTAAATAAGGCTCATCCTCGAAACGATTTCTTATTTGGATTGCGCAGTGTGCTATACTACTGGTTGGAAAATTATGAGAAATCAATCATTTTCACCGACGAAGCCCTTGGTTTGAATCCGAACTGCGAGTCAGCTATCATAGTAAGGGCGGCTATGGGTCAAATAGACAACCATATTCCTTATGCAAAAGAGCTCTACAACAAGGTAGAGACTATAAGACCAGGAAGAGATTTCATCACCTACAATATTGGGACACTGAATTATACGGACAACCAATTCACCACGGCTATAGAGTATTATAGTAAGTTAATTGCTAAAAAACACCGACTCACTCCTGAGATCAATTTTAGAATCGGACATTCCTATATCCTACTCGGCAATGACGATGTGGGCTGTGAATACTTGCGAGCCTCTGAAAAAGAGCGGTTTCATCGAGCCCTTTCTATTAGAACGAGACTTTGTAAATAGCTAAATCTAAAACTAGGAGCTTCATCCCGCCTGTCCCGTTCGAAGCAACGGGGCTATTCGGCCTACTTCGTGCCGCTTTATATTTATGCTGACATACCTCGCAGAATATCGTCAGTATCGGGGCTAGGGCGCTGACTACCTATCAGCATTGAGCTGATCCCTAATCTTTCTCAATCTTTCAACCATAAAAATTCTCTTAACCCACTCTTTACTTTACACGTTTCTCTTTCCACTCAAAAATCCTATCGAACCAGCAGCACTTCCCCTGTCTTAATATACCTATACCTAAATGAGGAGTATTCAAATATATAGGTATAAACTCCATTAGGAGCCAATTGATTCTTGTAACTACCATCCCAGCCAAGATCGTGGACATTGTAACTTGAATACACTTTTTCACCTAGGCGATTAAAAATATCAAACTGCATGGCATCGAGCTTACCTGTATAGTTCGGTTTAAAGTAGCGATTTTCAGGATAGGAACTCATAGGATTAAATCCAGTAGGAAAATCTAATATGATAGGGTCAAACGCCCACAGATCCAAATAGCTAGTATCCTTGCATAATTCATGATTCCAAGCTATCAAATATATCTGAACATCCTCAGTCAATTTGAATTCTAAAATAGATTCTTTATGTCCCGTACTCCATAAATAATGCTCTGCCGTATTCGCTCTAAACTTAAGTGTCTGACCTCGTAGCATAGTGTCTTTCGTTCTTGGATAAAATCGCGCAGAAGGAGTTTCGTATATAGTATAAAAATAAGGCTGATAAATACTATCGCATTTTAGTGCATCTTTTGTTCGGATCGTATCTATATATTGAAACGAACTTCTATACAACCTACCACCTATGCGCATAGAATCACAGGCTTCATAGCGTATATCCGCTTTTCGCACAGGCTTATCCTTTATCTGTGCATCTATAGTCAAGTAGATACTATCACAGCCTTGATAGCTGTATATAGTATCTAAGATTTTTGTGGAAATCTCATAGGTCTTGCCTTTATAACTATATGGTGGACAAGACAGAACTATACTATCTTTTTTGACCGGTCTTAATATGGATACTGTCATAGTAATGGTACTATCACAGCCTACAGCATTTGGTATCACACGCTGATAGATTCCTGCTGATTTGATATAATTACCCCCAAATTTTAAAGAATCTCCTTCACAAAGCTGAAAAGAATCTATAAAGCTCGTAGGGGCTTTCACCGTCAAATTTAAAATAACCAAACTATCACAGCCGTTCTGAGCTTTAAGGGTGTCTCTATAGACTCCCGATACAGTGCGTGTTTGACCTTTGAAGAAATAGCTGGGTTGTGCACAGGTGGTCGTGAAGCTATAGCTGTATAGGCTGCGTGGTCTGAACCAGAGACTGAGATATACCAAACTATCACAACCATTTACATCTTGCAATCTAGCCTGATAAATACCAGCACTTGTCAAATTCTGACTGCCAAAACGATAAGCTGTACCATCACACACAGTATCAAATGCATTGGTCGTATCTGGTTTCTTCACACTAAATACTAGTTTATTACTCTTCACCGTATCTTGACTAATGCACGCCGCCGAGCTCACCATCCAGCATTCTATGCTATCCTTATCATTAATCTGATTGGTTGTAAATGTCGGTTGATTATTTCCTATATTCTGACCATTTTTTTTCCATATATAGATTGGTGTCAGCCCAGCATTTTTAGTCTGTGTATTAAATATGACCTCTTTGCCTTCACAGATATTCGTTCCACTATTAGACAATAAAGCTATCTCTGGTTGCAGAGGTTCTTGACAGATTTTAAATAATAAAGAACTCACATAATTACTTTGTCGCACATCCTGAAATCCTTTATATCCCAGGCTATCAGAGAATATAAATTGAGTATCTGCACGTGAAGTAGCACCACCTAAATAAATATTATTATTTAAATCTACTTCAATACCATATCCAATTTCATCACCAATTCCTCCAAAATAAGAATTCCACTGAAGAACCCCATTTAAATTAAACTTAGCAAATTGGATATCCATGAATCCTCTATATGTTTTTATACCATTGTAATATAGGTTAGTTATAGGATTATAACGCCGAGTTGCTCCTATGATATAGATATTATCAGATTTATCTACAGCACAATCATCAGCAGTTTCATTATTATAAGGCGATGCCCATATTCGAGAACCACTCGAGTTTAACTTTGCTATAAATCCAGAATTGCTATACGCAGGAACGCCTAAAGTCATAAATGAAGTATCATTAGATAAGCCACATACGATTAGATTATTTTGATTATCCACGGTACAAGTACTAAGGCTATCCCCACTGTTTTGTGAACCTATATAAGTTGACCACATTCTCTGCCCGTTTTGATTAAACTTCGCTATAAATCCATCAGTTAGTACAGCATTTAATCCTTTATTTAATGAATTTTGATAACCTGATTGGCTAATATTTTGAATGGAATTCGTAGTACCTACAGCATATAAATTTCCTTGATTATCCATAGCGATATCATTAATTTGCTCATCATTTGCACCTCCATAATAGGTCGCCCATATTCGATTACCCATTGTATCAAACTTTGCAATAAATCCATCTATTTCCCCACCACCTGGTTGGTTTTGATGACCCATATAGGCAAAGTTTGTATCTCTTTTAATAGTGGAATTAATATTCTGAAATCGACATAAGCCCGCTATATATAAGGCATTGTCTTTAATAGCACAGGTATAGCCTACTAAATGATAATAACCAAAATATGTTCCCCATTGACGAACTCCATGTTTATTAAACTTCGCTATAAATGCATTAGGTCCAAAAATGTGCTTGTAATTTTTAAATCCGTTCGAAGCAATATTGATATTGGAAGCTGCACTACCCACGAGATAGACATTGTCGTGATCATCTACTGCGCAGTCATATCCATAATCATGGGCATTTCCACCATAATAGGTAGTCCAGATTCGTTGCCCATCAGAGGTAAACTTAGCTAAAAAAGCGTCAAAACCATTTTGTTCGTATAAACTCATCTGATGTCCACCATCCGCTATCAAAGTAGAAGAGGTAGTTCGTCCACAGTAATACTGATTATCTTTACTATCCGATGTAATTTTAAAAATTACATTATTTCCTTCTCCTCCATAATAACTAGACCACGCTAGGCTAGGGTCAATAACTAAGGACTTGGACTTGTCATATTCTCCGATTTCAAAACTCAGTTCCGAACCGTTCAATTTAAATTTAGACTGAATAAATAATTCTTCTTGAAAACTAAATGGAGCATCTTCGACTATTTCCCCCATTCTATTCTTCATGATTAAGTTTCCTTGCTCATCCAACCTAAGCTCCTCTGCCCATTTGATTCTCATCTTGATTTGACTTGGGTCAGCCCCTGCATGAACTATAAAATCATATTTTAAAACTCCTTCTCCTTTGGAGAGGGCTGGAGTGAGGTAAACCACCCAATCTATCCCCTCATAAACATTCCTATAAATAATCCTTTGATAGCTTCTTACATCCAGTGCATTATGGTTATAGTACTGAATATAATCTTCACTTGCTTGCTCTTTAATGACCTCCGTATGCGGATTAGCTCCTACTAGCTCCATATCCATGCGGTAGGTCTCTATTTTATTTAGAGGTAGTTCCTTTATCTCTGTTTCAAGGGAATGATCATCAAACAGTCTATCATCATTTTCTTTTGACTTATGAATTTGAGAAAACTGATAAGTTAGCCCTGATTTTCTAAGAAATATAGTTAAGGGTGACTGCTTATAAAAAAACCTAACCTCGGCAGAATCCTTGCCTAAAACCTGACCTTTATTTTCTTCAAAAGCCCAGTTATGGTGATTCGTTTCAGACATAGTTTTTCCTGTCTGGACATTTCCATAAGAAATCTGCCCACTAAGAAATAGCGCAAAAAAAATCAGACCGTGTTTCACATCATAAAATCTAACCCAAAGATACTAAAAATGAACTGTTTAAAATAATATTTACATCAGTCTCAAATTTCTTTCACCTTTTGACTCACAACTTTATACTAGCTAAACTATTTCTTCACAAATCGTACCGTCTTAGAATTTATCTCGTCTCGTAATATTAACAAATATTCACCACTTGGATATTCAGAAACATTGACCTCACCATTAACATACTCTCGCTTGAAGAGTATAGCTCCTTGCATACTAACAATTAAAATTTCAGCTTTATCTATATTGAATCCAAGCTGATCTACCGTAAATCTTCCCTCAGTAGGGTTAGGAACTATATTTACCTCTATCTGTTGAGGAGGTGAGGCAGGTGGAATGGGCGGAGCAGCTGGAGGTAGAGACTCCCATATTACTGCATAAGGTAGATTTGGATTGAGCGACACATAGTTGCTGGGCCATGTATATACAGATGTCGCACCAGAAAGAACACTAATCGGAACATCCCCGATAGGAAGTACCCATCGAATATCTGTCAATGCACCGTGTAGTTCTTCTAATTGACCAATATGTGATATCTTAATAATATTTATACCATAATTAGCAACTAGGTCTTCCACGGCACTGCAATTTAGTCCATAATCTGGATGACTTAGACTAACCAACCACCCTGGATCTTGCTTCACTCTATTGCCAGCTACATCATAGCTATAACAGATTTTGTCTGGTGGAAAGGGGGCTTGTGCAAAGACCTGATTAAGTGTCAAAAGTAGGGCAATCTGTGTGAGTATTTTGTTCATAATGAAGAATTTTAAAATTTTAATGCATTTTAATTTTGTTTGATAAAATAAATAGTATCTATCTGTCCAAATTTAATGGTAATTGTATCTAAAGAAAGTATTTCGCTCTTATTAAAAAACTCTAAATACAAATGACCATTTCTTTCCCCAATTGGAAATTCTATTCTACGTTCCAATCTAGGCTTTTTACTAATATACTTTAAGTTATTGCGTGAATACACATGTCCCTCATTAATAAAATTTATATTACTGTTCAAATTGTAAACTTTAAAGTAAAATTCAAACTTATCCTTATTTATCGAGTCTTGTTTCCTGTTAGAAAAACTATAAGATGTCCAGGCTTTATCAATTTTATATTTCTTACCATTATATTCATATATTTTTTTTATTGGTGCATAGGTGTGTATATATAATTTCTTCTTTTTTGCATCCTCAAGGGAAAGAGCAAACCAAACCGCCCCAGAATTATATTGAAATACATCGATTAACACATAGAGATGAATAAGAACATACAATAGAATAGTAAAACTCAATAGAAACTTTAGCAATCGCATTTTCATCTATTTCTAAATACTATCTATCCTACTTAATCGTTTCAACAATTTTTGAGCCATACAAAAGTGGAATCAATATATTATGATTAATTCTTGGAGAAGCCGTACGAACAAACCCAGAGGCCCAAACACTGGCAGCATTGCCAAAGGTATGGGCTAAAGAATTCATGACAAATTGGGAACAATTACTAAATGGTGCGCTATAATATCCCTTATAGTTAGCCTCAGCATAAGCTACCCCGTTATTAATCTGCGTCTTAGTTGCTTTAAGACGGTACGAACCACTTGACAACATACTTTTTAGTTCTGAATGGGTAAGATTTGGAACAAATCCAGGGCTTCCATCTCCTGAACATGGGTTACCATTTTCGGCACCTTGCTTTCCATACATTGTATAATTATCTTTTCCTTTCTGAAATGCAATATCATGATGACCCATTCCTAAGCCCCCCATCCCATTATAATTTACGTATACATCATACAATTTAACAAATAATATATCAAGATGATTCAACGCATGTATTACTATACCATTCCTTGCCCCCTCTAAAAAATTACCTCCAGTTAGCTCAGCTCCTATACCTCCGCCTAAAGCAGATACCCCAAACCCACCTAATTTACTATTTCCAAAATTACCTCCATACATCATTGTGCCTGAACCAAGCGCTGAAGCAATTGAACCCGATGCAAAGCCTGATAGAAATTCGCCTCCTGACACTGGTGCTAACATACCTTGCACTAGACCATGTGCTCCCGCCCTCGCGATTTCGGTACCTACCTTCCCCAAGGCAGTACCTGCACCAGCGCCAACTCCTCCTAATGAACTCCCTATTCCCATAGTCATAACCCCCGAAACACCGCCTACTAGACCTGCAGTAATCCAGCTTTTGGCATCACCTGCTAGTAAATTCCTACCTTCCATTAAATTTATTGCAGCTTTTGTAAACAATCCTAGTCCAGCTCCAATTGCAAATGCCAATATTACTGGATCGTTACCATCAGGATCGCAAAACTTGAGAGGATTATTATGACAATAACTATAGCGATTATAGCCTTGTAACGAATTATCAGTAACTAATATGTCTGGACTTAGCATTCTTCCTATATGTGGGTCATAAAGCCTTGCATTTAGATTTATTAATCCAAACTCAGCTAAATGTTCTTGACCAGTATAACCTTTATATAGCCAGTTTGGTATGGAAATCGGTTTCTGATAGCTAATTTGACCGTAATTAGGAGAGAGGACATCATTAGTCCTATAATTCCCCCACGCATCAAAATTTTGATAATATACTTGATTTGAACTATTATATACCGCTCTGATCGTTCCTTGATAGTCTTCATGGACATACCAGATGTCTGAACCATTAGGTCTAATGACATCCATAGCTACAAGCTGATCTCCCGCATAGATATAATCTATAGAGTTAATTAAATTATTAGATGCGTCATAATTAAACTCAGTAGAACCAAAATAATATCTCTTAAATTGAGTTGAACCATTTAACCTTTGGTTTGCAAATACTCTATCAAAAGAATGGTCATAAACATAAGTCAATTCATGATTTTGTTGGGTTATTTTTGTTGGACGATTAAAGGAACTAAATACTAAATTCTGAGAGTAGGGAGAAAAATGTGGTTCAGTAAGAAAAATGTTTTTTACCGCAAACATTTTTCCACTATGATAGGCATAGGGTTCATTAGATTTAGATGCTTTTTCATTATATTCTATCCTACCATTACTTTCATATTGAAGGTTATTAGAAACTCTTGGTCTTCCCCACATATCTAAATGCTCTTCTGTTAGACGATTAAAATTATCGTAAACATAACTATAGGACATTGGATTAACTGTAGGAAAGGAATTAGAATTAATTTCCATTTTAGACTCTAAATTTCCATTAATATTATCCCAAGTATAATTGTCATTGACAAAGTCTGAAGCAATATTCGTTACCCTATATAAATTGTCGTATTGATAACTTACATTTCTTGTTCCTCCCAGCTTTAGATCTTTTGGGGTGCCCACTGGTGAAACAGCCAATAAGGCATATACTTGTTGACTTCCCTTAGTTATTTCGTGCAGGAATCCTAAAGAATTATACCAATAATTATAAGTTCCTCCGCCTGTAATACTTTTCTGACTTAATTGACCAATGAGATTATGTGTGAGGGTAATTGTCTTAGTTAGTGCTGGACTTCCTGCAATTGTCTTAGTGATGGTGCTCATTCTACCATCAATATCATAGTCATATACTTCTTTATTAATATTATTATATCCTTTAATTTCTTTAATTAAATTAGTTTTAATTCCAGACCCAGTTGGGAAATAAGTATATGTTATTGTGCCTTCATTGATAATTTCCTTCGTCTTTCTACCCAGTACATCATATTCAAATTTTTTAAACCCATTATTAGAAGTATTTTGACTTATTATTTCTCCGAAAGCGTTATAATCAAAAATTTCAGTTCCAGCACTATTATCTATTTCTTTATTTATCCTTCCATAGATATCATACTCCTTTTCATTAAGCACAATCCCTGAACTTATTACTTTTCTTGGTTTCCCTTGTGCATTATATTCATAAGTCAATGCATTGACTCCATTTTCATTTGACTCTAATGTTTTACCTCCCAATGAAGTCTTTGTATAACGTGTTGTTCCATTTGAATTGGAGGAGCTAGCTGGTATAGAATTAGTTACTTCCCAAAAATCGCTTCCTTTTGTATAAGTCGTATTTTCTAAATTATGAAAACTACCATTGGCATCTAGATAATCTCGCATTATTATTCTTCCATAATCATCATAAACAATATCTTCACCTTTAACTAATTGATTATTAGCATCAAATAATTGTGTTCTATAGACTTTGTTCTTAATATTGTAGAAATATTTAGTGAGCTGATACGTTCCATCAAATACTTGATTTTTCTCAGCAATTTTTCTTCCAGCCATATCATAATAAGTCTCATTGACAGGACTATTTGTAGAATATGTCTTTACCTTATAAACAGAATTTTTATTATCTATCGACATACTGTTATCCCAGATATAGTTTGTGGTATTCACTATCGGAGATCCATTAGAATGATAGGTATATTCATCCTTCAGTGTACCAAAGGGATCAGAGCTATAATACATATTCCTTCCATCCACTCCTGTTGTTGAAGTCGGTTTATTAAATCTGGTGTCCATGAAATAAAGTGTAGACTGTCCTAGACTATTCTTCTTTTCGCTTAAGAATTTATCGTTGCTTGGATTATAAACGTACTCAGTTTTTCTAGTAGCCAATCCATTTGCTGTCATCTTATCTTCTATGAAATTTCCGTAAGAATTATATAGATACTCTGTAGTTAAAGCCTTGGGGAGCCCAGAAAATTCAATTTTCTTTTTTAGCTGATACAATGCCGTATATTCGTATGTCGTGGTATATGAATTACTAATTAGCCCTGTTTTTGAATAAGTAGTTGTAGAACTATTTGGAAGAGCTGGGCGTTTATTAGCATTAGTTCCATAAACAAAAGATTCATTTACTTTATATCCATCAGCATCGATTACTTCTTTATTAGTAATATTTCCATAATCATCATAGACTAAATTAGTTGTAACATTTCCTGAAAAATAGCTTGATTCCTCTGTTTTATATTGCTTTAACCACAATCGACCAGCATTATTTATATTCCATGTATAACCTCCACTAGTGAGTATAGGTGTGAAGTAGGATCGATTACTTTCCAAAATCGTTCCATTTTTAATCTTTTCAACATAATCAACTACAAATGCATCTAAATAATTACTAAACGTATTGTACTTGTTTAAATAGGTAAAAGTTGATTCATTATTAATATTATCTATGGCTTCTAATCGCCTAAAACCCATAAACCCCCTACCTTTTTTATTGAGCATCGCTCCTGAATATTTATAATTGACATCTATACCACCATTCCCATCACGAAACCTTGAAACTAATTGCATTGGGAGTTGCACATATATATTATTTGCATTATATTGAGATCCGTAACTTGAATTTAATGATGTCACTTTTGACATACTAGTATAGTCAAAACTCGCTACATTCCCTAATCCATTTTGGACTCTTTGAAGTTTATAATCAGAGAAATCAAAATAACGAATATCATATCAATGTCGTTTAGTTAAGCTAATTTACAGTTTTTTATAATTCATGGAGTAGTTTTTTCTAGGTCGTTTTTTTCGTTCAAAACTCCTACCTTTTCTTACAATTTCCCTTGTTCGAAATACTATATCGTCAAATACTTTC
>JAJTHM010000027.1 GCA_021297855.1 Sphingobacteriales bacterium
CTAGGGGGTTCCCTGCCTGATTGCCGCAGGCAGACAGGGAATCCCTTTCTCTCCGCCAAACTAATTTAAGCTAGCTGAAAATGCTAGCTTTTTTTATGTCCTTATACTAACTAAAATTTGCAATGCTTATAACTGACCTAGGGGGTTCCCTGCCTGATTGCCTCAGGCAGACAGGGAATCCCTTTCTCTCCGCCAAACTAATTTAAGCTAGCTGTAAATGCTAGCTTTTTTTTATCCTTATACTATGCCAAATTTTCAATGCTTATAATAGGCCCAAGGGGTTCCCTGCCTGTTTGCCTCAGGCAGACAGGGAATCCCTTTCTCTCCGCCAAACTAATTTAAGCTAGCTGAAAATGCTAGCTTTTTTTTTATCCTTATACTAACAAAAATTTGCAATACTTTTAAATGGCACTAGGGGGTTCCCTGCCTGATTGCCTCAGGCAGACAGGGAATCCCTTTCTCTCCGCCAAACCAATTTAAGCTAGCTGTAAATGCTAGCTTTTTTTTATGTCCCTTATACTAACTAAAATTTGCAATGCTTATAACAGACCTAGGGGGTTTCCTGCCTGATTGCCTCAGGCAGACAGGGAATCCCTTTCTCTCCGCCAAACCAATTTAAGCTAGCTGAAAATGCTAGCTTTTTTTATGTCCTTATACTAACCAAAATTTTCAATACTTTTAAATGGCACTAGGGGGTTCCCTGCCTGATTGCCGCAGGCAGACAGGGAATCCCTTTCTCTCCAGATGATTCAGAAGCTAGAGATTTACATTAGTTTTTTTTATATGCAACCTTTTGTCAACTATTCTCGTCTGTTTGTTATAGAATGTAAAAATGAAATTTAAGAGAAAAATTAAACTTGATGATTTAATTCAGAAATACAGCCTAAAACTTATCGATGATAAGTGGTTAAGGGATCCTGTTGGTATTAATGAAATCAATCGTGTTCAGGAGGGAGACATTACATTCGTCGATACACCTAAATACTTCGAGAAGGCTTTTAAAAGCGCGGCCTCTATCATCCTGATTAATAAGGTGATGGATTGCACTGAAGGAAAATGTCTTGTATATACCGAAAATCCTTTCAAGGTATATAACCAAATAGCTTTGGACTACTTCCCAACCCAACATTCTGAAAATGAAATGATCAATTCAGATGCTACCATTGGAGAAGGCTGTATTATTTATCCGAATGTTTTCGTGGGCAAGAATGTGAAAATTGGCAATAATTGCATTATCTATTCGAATACAACCATCTATTCAAATACAACAATAGGCGATAATGTCATAATACAATCTAATACAGCAATAGGGTCAGAAGCCTTCTATTACAATAAACAAGATGGGAAATATCTAAAAATGCACACCATTGGAAATACAATCATTGAAGATAATGTAGAAATAGGTTCTAACTGCAGTATTGATGCTGGAGTATCGGGAACTACAAGAATTGGTAAAGGCTCTAAGCTCGATAATCAGATACACATTGCGCATGGAGTCATATTAGGAGAAAATTGTTTGGTATGTGCACAAGCAGCCATAGCTGGAAAAACCATCATAGGAAACAACGTAACTATTTATGGTAAAGTCGGTATTTCCAAAGGGCTTAACATTGGAGATAATGCTATTATATTGGCATCATCCAATGTAGATAAAAATCTAGAAGGCAATCAACGTTATTTTGGTTCTCCAGCAATTGAAGCCAGACAAGCCATGAAGCACTACGCCGCAGCTAGAATGCTTCCAAGTTTGTTTGACAAAGTTAAACACCTCCTTGGGGAACAAGAAACAGTAAATAAGTAGTTTTTTTTAAATTTTCATGAAAAGAGACTTGTCCTTCAATGAACAAGTCTTTTTTTATTTATATAGTTTCAATGTCGTTTAGTTCGTGGGGATACGAACCATTGCAGTTCGCCATGCTGCTTGTCTCACGCAACATTCGTATTTCTTATCTAAACGACATTGTATATAGTTTAGTTATTTATAAACCTCAAAAAAAATCAAATCCTTAATTTTACTCCTATAAAAAAATAGCTTATGCCTATATGGAAATCACCCCAGAGCCTAGAAGAACTTCGAGAAAGAGCAGAAAATACTATGGGACAGCATTTAGAAATGGAGTTTGTAGAGTTGGGGGAGGATTTTTTGAAAATGAAAATGCCCGTTATTGCCAAAACTAAGCAACCAATGGGCTTACTTCATGGCGGAGCTACGGCTGCCTTAGCGGAAACCATAGGGAGTATATCTGCAGTCATGTGTGTCGATGCGGAGAGAGAGAGTATCGTAGGATTAGAGCTCAACATCAATCACGTGCGCGCTATGAAAGAAGGGTTTGTCTTTGCTACCTGTAAACCTTTTCACCTTGGGAGAACTACGCATGTATGGAATATTGAGATAAAAGATGAAAAAGAACGGTTGGTCAGCGTTGCCAGATTGACCACTATGGTTATAAAGAAGCACTAAAAAAATAGGTCGCCCATTGCAGGCGACCATTTTTTGAAAATAACCAGTAAATCAATCCCTAGATAGAAAAGATTTTAAGCTTTCAATGTGCTTTTTAATTCGGTGTTAGTTTCTTTCATGCATTTGGTATGTTCATGTAATCTTAGTTTGTTTTTTTTTCGACTTCCATGGATTTAGTCATACTTCATACGCTAAATCCATGGTCATACTTTTAAGGATTTGTTTTCATTTTTTTGGAGCTTGTTCATTACGCAATAAGGTTGATTAGTTTTTCTAGTACAAAGATGAGACATTTCTACAATGGAAAAAACAAGAAAAAAAGGAGTTTGTTAGACGATTTTTAGGTTTTATAAATGAAATAGTAATAAAAAAACAGCTACCCAAGAGTGAGTAGCTGAAATTTTAAAAACTTAAATCAATGAAAAAAAACTATTTCTGAACTTTAATTACTTCAGAATTAATATCATTTTTAATGTAATAAATGCCACTTGGCCAGGCAGATGTAGCAAGCTCAACCTTTTCGGTCATCCTTCCAGAAGACATCAACTGTCCTAAAGCATTATAGACCATATAATTTGCTTTTTTTACCAAAGGATTTGCAATCGTAAGCCGATCGCTTATTATGGTAGGATAAACAGACCAGCCTATATAATCCGCTTGTTGAATCGACGAAGTTGCTTTTTGCAGATAAATACGCTTAGAAATAGGACTTATCGGAATCGTATTGTAGTTTTTATCTATTAATGCTACCTCCTTTAAATAGATGTTAAGATGAGTCTGTTCGCCAGGATTGGCAATTCCTATGAGTACATCATCTATGATGATATCAATAACACCTCCCTGTGGGTCTAGATCGCCATCTAGCTGATTTCTTTTGCTATAAGCCACATTTACATGTTCGGCATAACTCGTCGTGTCTATTAGGTACAGGGTAGTAAACTCATCCCAAACATTCGTTCTATTATACTTTGTGTATGGATAATGACGACTTTGTGCTATATTATTCTTGTCGTAAATTCTTACTGTATATGAAAATCCTAGACCATAAGCATTAATTTTTGTCGGCGAATTGATTGTAATTGGCACGCTTAGAATGCCTTTAGTAGAATTGAGTTTGACCGTATCAGAAATGGAAAGAGATAAATTCACCTCATTGGATGCAAAACTCAATATAGGGAGATAGTTTCCTTTGTCTTTACCAAAATTTCTTCGCATTTGAATTATATCATTCTCATCAATCCAACCATTGCCATCCACATCAGCATGTTTTGCATTTATTCCTCTGACTTCATAAAACCAATTATGGACTTTTTTAGGCACCCCAAAACTAATATTGGTATCCGCCAAGTTTCTTGGAGAGCCATATTGACCAAACATCAAGCCGATAGGAAAAAGATCCATATGATTGACCAAGTTGTCTTTATTACAATCCCCAGGATTGACATCGCCCACCATAGTTTTTTTCTCAAAATAGACTGTTGTAGAGTCGAGCACTGAACCTAGTTTTGTTTTGTACATAAAATTACCAAAAACTAGGGTGGTGCTTGTTGACTTAATATTAATAAAATTAGAATCCTTAGAAATTTCCAATATATACAAATTTGTATCTACGCCCAATTTACTTACACCTATTATTTTAAGCCCATTAGGATTTACATCATTTATCTTTACGTATAAATCGTAGTTTAAATGCATATCATCACGCAAATAGAAAGAGTCTTTGCCCAGCTGAGCTTCTGCCTGAATCCAAACAGTCACGTTTAAACAAATTAATAATATTAGTTTTTTCATTGGCAATTGTTTTAACCTCATAATTATTTCAAATGGTTGTTAGTATGACGAATAAGCTAATTTCTAATCTTGATTACAACAAAAGTAGTTAATATTTGCATCAATATCAAAATAATTTTTTAACTTTGTTAGACAGTTTTTTCAAAATACCATATGAAGCAAAGTGTAATTGGCGAAATTTATGCCTCTTGGACCAAATCCGAACTTAAAAAACTAAATAAATTTATCAGCACTAGTCATTGGTCAAAAAGTGAGACCATTGTTCAGTGTCACAACTGCCTAGCTAGCTATGCCAGTAAAGATAGACTGGATCTCTTGGATAAAGAGTCTTTGTTTTTGGAAACTTACCCCAATGATTCTTATACTGACAATAAGTTAAGATTTACACTTAATCGGCTATTAGAAGCTATCAAAGAATTCATCTTGTTAGAAGAAAATGAAAAACGAAATGTTCATTCTGAAAAAATTTGGATGGATTTTATTCAAAACAAAAGATTAAAGAAAAATATACTACTGAATATAGAAAGTGACTTCTCTCCGCAAAATATGCAGAATAAGTTCATATATAATTACTATAAAAGCGTCATAAAAGGAAATTATTTATTTCATTTTACGTCTAGTGTGGAGGATAAGTTTAATGCGCTTCTTGCCATGACAAAAAAAGCAGAAGAGTTTTCGGATTATGTATTTTTGAGACAATATTGCTTGCTTCTTACTTTTACGAATGTATATAAATCTGCCGAGTTTCAGGTAGCGTTAAGTAAATACAATGAGATCAAAGACAATGTTGGTTATAAAGACCTACCAGAATTCGAGGTAAACATTGCACTCATTGAAATGCTTCACCATAACGAACATGCACTTTATTACACCTATAAAGAGAAGGTATTTGATTATTTTCATCTTTGGGATGAAGAAGACAAAATTACGCTCATTTCCTATCTTCTCAACTATACAACAGCACAGATAAACAAAGGGAATGTGAACTTCATTGACGAGCAATATGATTTATTTCTCTTATTTGAAAAAGAGCGCATTTTTAATATGACTAACTACTTGAACACTACCAAAATCAATAATGTTATTCATATTTACCTCAGAAAAAAAGATTACACACGAGCTGAAGAATTTATTGAGGCTTATGTAGGATTATTGCCACAAGATATTATTGACTCATGCAGACATTTTAACCTAGCTAGAATTCGTTTTGAGAAGAAATTGTATAAAGAAAGTTTGCGAGAATTGCTCCAAGTTGATTTTGGGAAAGATGTATTCTATTCCATAAACTCTAAGGCTCTTTTATTAAAAAACTATTTTGAATTGAAAGAAAGCGATGCATTGGCCTCCCTTGTCACAAGCTTTAAGGAGTACATCAAAAAGAATAAAGTAATCTCCGAAACCCATAAAATCAGTATTCTAAACTTCTTAAAAATGGTGGATAAAATTTATGGGGCTACTACCTCAAAAGCTAGAAAAATCGAAGAGGATTTTCAAAAACACACACAAATAGTCGAAAAAAGTTGGCTTTTAGAAAAATTGGCCGAAAAAGTAAAGTAAAATGAATCCCAAGTTAATAATTTGACTTAGGAAATTAGGTCACAAAAAGGAAAGATTAGACTAATTCTTTCTCTTTTCGCTTACTTTGTTCCAATATGGATTGAACAGTGCTCTCTTTAGGAGATATTAAACTGTTTTCTAATAAGGCCTTGGCTTTTTTTAAATCACGATACTCCTCAGCCAGTTCAGGATTTTTCATAATCTCTTGCTTGAGTTTATAGTCTCCGCAGCAGTCTGCTTCTCCATAAATTGATTCTAAAAGGTGTTGGTAGGTAAAAGTTTCTTGCATATAACTAATTTTTTGTGTGTTGACTTACAGCATTAGAACGCTACAAATATAAATTTATTGTCCTTATTTTCAATATTTTTTCAATTCCTTTAAAATTTGTTGCATAATCAATATTGTTATTCACTTGGAATAAACTGGGCATTTTCATCTTGATAACTCAAAAGTCTCATTTTTATTGTCTCATTAATTAACTTTAATTTTAAGCATAAGTAGTATTGAAGTCTTAATTTTGTCATTATGTTAAAGGAACTTACTTCCATAGATAAACTCGACCTATTGGCAAAAAAAATAGTAGAGGGCTACTTGATAGGACTCCACCGCAGTCCTTTTCATGGTTTTTCTGCTGAGTTTAGAGAGCATAAGCAGTATAATATTGGCGATAATCATAGAAGTATCGATTATAAAGTGTATGCGCGTACAGACAAGCTTTTTATTAAGAAATTTGACGAAGAAACCAACCTTCGTTGCCAAATGGTGCTAGATGTATCTAATTCAATGTATTTTCCAAAGCAACAGAAAAAAAATAAGCTTGAATTTTCCTGTATAGCGATCGCCAGTTTGATCCATCTTCTAAAGAAACAGCGAGATGCCTTTGGACTCACTATATTTACAGATAAAGTCTTACAAAATATTGAACCTAAATTAACTGAAAAGAATAAACAACTAATTTATTCAGCTTTAAACAGTTATTTAAAGCTTGAGGCGAATCCATCTAATTCTGACATTGTAGAATGCATACATAGTTTGGCCTATACTCTTAAGCGGAGATCCTTAGTAGTGGTCTTTACTGATCTGCTGCATACGGAGGTCAATAACGATTTTGATATTCGATTTATGAAAGCTTTGCAGCACTTGTCATTTCAAAAACATGATCTAATTCTCTTTTATGTCAATCAAAAAAATACAGAAATTAATTTAAACTATGGTATTCAACCAACTGAATTCATTGATTTGGAGAGCAATGAAAGAGTAAAATTAATACCTGCTGAAGTTCAAGCGAAGTATCAGGAGGCTTTAACTAAAAAGATTTCCACCATAAAATCTAAATGTCTGCAATATGGCGTAGACTTTGTGGAAGCAGATATAGACGCAGACTATAATCAAATATTAAGTTCTTTTCTTAGAAAACGAACTAAATCTCTCAAATAAAGGTGAATAGATTTCTAAATTTCAAAACCCAAGGACAACCGACTAACTCAACCATAGTGATAGTGCATGGCTTGTTTGGTAGTTTAGATAACTGGCAAAGTCTGGCTAAAAAGTGGTCAGAAAATTACTATGTGCTCAGCGTGGATGTCCGAAATCATGGCAAATCCTTTCATAGTGATCACATGGAATTTGAAGCTTTGGCTAAAGACTTATTTATCTTAATCCAGAAGGAAGGAATAGGTAAAATTCATTTACTAGGTCATTCGATGGGAGGGAAAATAGCCATGGAATTTGCCATTCATTACCCTGAATATTTAGCGAGCCTTGTCATAGTGGATGTAGCGCCATATGCCTATACAGCTCATCATACCGATGTCTTCGAAATGCTAAGGAATACAGATTTAAGCAAATTTACAAGTCGTCAAGAAATTGAAACGGAGATAAAAAAATATCTGAACCAAGAGGATGTAGTTCAATTTATGATGAAAAACATTCGAAGAAACGATGAAAATCTGCTATTCGAATGGAAGTTTAATGCCAAGGTATTGGATAGAGACTATCTTTCTCTCTTTCAATTTATACCCCATAAGGGGTTTCGTGGACCTACCCTTTTTATAGGTGGAGAGCGCAGTAAATATATCTCAAAAGAAACCTCTATTCATATATTTGATCTGTATCCAAATGCTAAGTTTGAATTTGTATCGAATGCAGGACATTGGGTACATGCAGATAATCCAATCGAATTTTACAATTTAGTTACACAATTCATAACCAAAGCATCGACCCTCATTGACAACTAACAAAATAAAAATTTATGATATTAAAAGATAATAAGACAAAAATTATCGCTACCTATGGCCCAGCGTGTGAATCTGAAGAGGTTTTTGAAAATATGATCAAAAATGGAGTCGATGTATTCCGTTTTAACTTCTCTCATGGAGATTATGAGTTTCACCTCAGAGGTTTTCAAAAGGTCAAAGACTTTAATAAAAAGTATGGTACACACATCGCTATTCTAGCAGACCTGCAGGGTCCCAAAATACGCGTCGGCGAGGTAGAGAATGGAAGTATTATTTTGGAATCTGGATTGCAGATTTTAGTCACCAATCAAAAACAAATTTCTACCATCGACAAACTCTATGTAAGTTATGATAGATTGGGGCAAGACGTCAATATTGGTGAGGATATCTTGGTAGATGATGGCAAAATAAAATTACAAGTTTTGTCCATTTTGGATGACAAAACTATAAAAGTAATCGTACTGGAAGGGGGTGAGCTCAAATCAAAAAAAGGCGTAAATTTTCCTCATACAAAAACGACCATTGAGTCCCTTACAAAGAAGGATAGACAGGATTTAGAATTTGCTATCAATAATCGGGCGAATTGGATAGCCTTGAGTTTTGTGCGCAAGGCAGAAGACATCTTGGAAGTAAAAAAAGTGTTTGGAGAAGCTTGGTTGCACTTAAAGGTTATTTCCAAAATAGAAAAACCAGAGGCGATAGAAAACATTGATAGTATAATTGAGGTATCCGACGGAATCATGGTGGCCAGAGGCGATTTGGCTATTGAAGTGCCGCTAGAGCGGGTTCCACTTTTGCAAAAAGAGATTGTAAAGAAATGTAATAAACTAGGAAAACCTGTCATTGTAGCTACGCAGATGATGGAAAGTATGACCGAGCGCAGTTTCCCTACGAGAGCTGAGATATCCGATGTCGCTAATGCTGTCCTAGATGGAGCAGATGCCTTAATGCTAAGTGGAGAAACCTCTGTAGGCTTATTCCCTGTCAAAGTCATTGAAACCATGTCCAAAATTATCGAGCAGGTAGAAACCAATTCCGATATTTATAATACGATGAGCTATGTGAGTGATATAGATAATGCTGATTTTATCCCAGATGCTGTTTGCCATTCCGCAGTAACTCTTGCAGAAGACCTCAATGCAAAAGCCATTATTGGCATCACTCGATCTGGCTATACAGGTTTTCGAGTATCTAGTTTTAGACCAAAGTCCAAGATTTATATTTTTAGTGATAATAAACCATTACTATACACCATGAGTCTAATATGGGGTGTGAAAGGATTCTATTACGAAGGCTTTGAAGGCACAGACCAAACAATTAAGGACGTGATTCAAATTTTGAAGGATAATAATTTGGTCAAGAAAAATGATTTGGTCATTAACACAGCTTCCATGCCATTTAATGAAAAATCAAAGACCAATACGGTCAAGGTTACAGTTGTGACATAATGGAATGACAAATAAAGAAAAAGTACTTAGTCATACAAAACTAGTCAATCTTTTAAAAATGGCTTATTCGGCTGAAAAGGCTGCAGCCTTTGCCTATATAGGTCATGCAGGTTCTGTATCAGATTATGAAGAAAAAATAGCTATCAAACAAATAGAAGAGGATGAATGGAATCATCGAATGGAAGTTCTTCAAATCATGAATCACTATGATATAAACCCATCTAGATTTTATGAATTTAAATTTCATTTTATTGGCAGGCTTATTAGTATTTCATGTTATATCATTGGTTGGTTTATGCCATATTATTTTGCGGGCAGATTAGAAAGCGGGAATGTATGCGAGTATTTCAGAATGATGCATTATTTCCATGAGCTAGGTATTTATGAACATAATCAAGTTCTATATGAAATGGGGATCAAAGAAAAAGAACATGAAATTTACTTTCTAGAAAAGATAAAAAATAAAAAGCTACTTCCCATATTTGAAAAACTGTTCTTTTGGGGAAGTCATCATAGCTTCAATGAAGTGAATTTACAAAATAAATATCCAATTGAAGAGTCTGCGAAGTATTGTAAGAAATGAAGTAATTTAAATATTCGCTTTAATCTGTAAGTAAATAACCGCTACTAAAATAGCTAAACCAAAACTAAGTAAAGTTCCTATAAGTATATATTCGGTATGCTTAACATCTTTTCCGTCTTTCAATTCTCCAAATCGAAAGATAGATTTAGCAGCCAGTAAAAAACCAATCCCCTCCCAAAAACCCGATGTTACAAAGTAGAAAATAAATAATCTTTCCAATATGCCTATTACCTTGCCTGCATCCTCCAGGCCTTTATTCGGTAGATTATAATCAAACAAAGACATTGTCTTACTTATAGCTATAGAACAGGCACTCAATAACACGATCATTGTTGAGAATAGAAGATAATTATTTTTACTAAAAATCACCTCCCAATTTATATTGACTTCGAACAAACAAATGATAAAAACATATATGGATAATGCATGTAATCCTTGATCAAGTATTAGATTATAAATTTCCTTTATTTTCTTGACGATAATAATTTTTGTAAAACAATCTATGACTAAATGAGACAAAGCTAACATGCATATAGGGAATATATAGGCCCCCTCAAATTTAGTTATGGCAAGCATGAGACAAAGATGTATCATCGCATGAAGATACAAATATGGAGACTTAAATTTCTCAGTTCCAATGCTCTTGACCATTTTATCTGATTGGAAAAAAAAGTCCCCTAAAAGATGGCTTAGAACTATTTTTATTAAGAGTTCAAACATAGATTTATCTTTTTAGTGTACAAGTTTAATGCTTCAGAAATTTCATCATAGCCCCCCCGTTTTAGTGCTTTGCTTATCGTTGCGCTATTTTTATTCAATTTTTCTGCCAATTCCTTCTGCCTTAAAAGTCTATTTTCTAAAGCGTAAAAGATAGTTTCTGCAGTTACAGGCTTCCAATTGTCTGTTATAAATCCTATCAATTTCAATATAGGATTGAAATAATCATCCAATTCTACAAAGGGTGATTTCATGCTTAAGGTTTCGTGTTTCAATTTATCAAAACTTTCCCCAGAATGAATAAAAGCACTTCCGTTGGACTCTGTAATTTTTTTTCCAGAATAGCTCTTGTCTCCTATACCTATGGACATTCTAACATTCAAAAATTCAATGCTCATCAAAAGTGCTTTGATGGTGACGACCCATTCTATCGCTTCCTCCACTTTTACTTCGATTTGGAAACTATCTCCTCTATAGATTTCCCACTTCTTTGAGTCCGCTATATTTTGAGTAAATAATTTCTTTAGCCTAGGCTGCCAATGCTTTGAGTTGACCTGTCTAGAATTAATTATATCTCCTGTGATAACTGCTATCATGACTTAATTTATGCAAATATATGAATAATTGCCCTAAAAAGGGCATTTTTTGATTATTGCCCTAAAAAGGGCATTTTTTGATTATTGCCCTAAAAAGGGCATTTTTCATATTAATGACCTCAAAAAAAATGGTCTGTAGAAAATTAAAACTTCTATTTTTGCCTTCCTTTATAAAAATCAAACAATTAACTATTTATAAGTAATGGACAACAATTTAATTTACATTTTACCATTTTTTGGTATCGTAGGCTTGGTTTACATGTTTTTCCTATCCGCATGGGTAAAAAAGCAAGACGCTGGTGACAGCAAAATGACAGAAATCGCGAACTATATTTCAGAAGGTGCTATGGCCTTTTTGAATGCCGAGTATAGAATCTTAGCTATTTTCGTAGCTATTGCAGGAATTTTACTTGGAGTACTTTCTCAGATGGTTGCCACTTCACATTGGCTAATCGTAGTTGCCTTTGTTATAGGCGCTGTATTTTCTGCTGTAGCAGGAAATATAGGCATGAGAATAGCAACTAAGGCAAACGTAAGAACTACCCAAGCGGCGCGTACGAGCTTAGCTCAAGCACTGAAAGTATCCTTCAGTGGAGGTACAGTAATGGGACTAGGCGTAGCTGGTCTAGCAGTATTTGGATTGAGTTTCTTATTTATATTATTATACAAATATTTTATGGGAGGCGACTTCGCCAATGGCGGATCTAACGCTATGACACAGGTTCTAGAAGTTCTAGCTGGATTTTCATTAGGGGCTGAGTCTATTGCGCTTTTCGCGAGAGTAGGTGGAGGTATCTATACCAAAGCTGCTGACGTAGGCGCTGACCTAGTAGGTAAGGTAGAGGCAGGTATCCCAGAAGATGATCCTCGCAACCCTGCGACTATTGCGGATAACGTAGGAGACAACGTAGGTGATGTAGCTGGTATGGGAGCGGATTTATTCGGTTCATATGTGGCAACCGTTCTAGCCGCCATGGTTTTAGGAAATTATTTATTAGGTAATCCTGTCAATGAAGGTATCTTCCAAGGATTTGGTGGTATAGGACCGATTGTACTACCAGTAGCTATTGCGGCTGTGGGCATTATTTGGTCTATCGTAGGTACATGGTTTGTATCCGTAAAAGATGACAATGGCGATGTACAAAAAGCGTTGAACATCGGTAACTGGTCTTCTTTGATTTTAACTTTAATATCTGTTTATTTCTTGATCAATTGGATACTTCCAGCTGAAATGAATATGGAATTCTTTGGTGAAGAATCTAAGATGGTTAGCAGAATGGATGTATTCATTGCTACTATTATAGGTATGGTCGTAGGTGGAGTGATTTCTTCCATTACTGAATATTATACAGGTACAGGAACTAAGCCAGTTTTAGGTGTTATCAGACAATCAGGTACAGGTGCTGCTACAAACATTATAGCGGGTCTTTCCCTAGGTATGATGAGTACTTGGATGCCTATTTTATTATTCGCTGGAGCTATCATGGGTGCTTATCATTTTGCAGGATTTTATGGTGTAGCTATAGCTGCAGGGGCTATGATGGCTACCACAGCTATGCAGTTAGCGATTGATGCATTCGGGCCAATAGCGGATAACGCAGGTGGTATCGCTGAAATGGCAGGACTTCCTGAAGAAGTGAGAGGCAGAACAGACATTTTAGATTCTGTAGGAAATACAACGGCCGCTATCGGAAAAGGATTCGCTATCGCTTCTGCAGCCTTAACTGCATTAGCACTATTTGCAGCTTACGTAACCTTTACAGGAATCGATGGTATCAACATTTTCAAAGCAAACGTACTGGCTGCTTTATTTATAGGCGCTATGATACCAGTCGTATTCTCTGCTCTAGCGATGAGTAGTGTCGGCAAAGCGGCTATGGATATGGTAAAAGAGGTGAGAAGACAATTTAGAGAAATACCGGGTATCATGGAAGGAACAGGCAAGCCAGAATATGGTAAATGTGTAGAAATATCTACCAAAGCTGCTTTGAGAGAAATGATGCTACCAGGTTTGATTACAATCGTAACTCCAGTGCTAGTTGGTTTATTGATGGGAGCAGAGCCATTAGGCGCATATATGGCAGGTGTAACGGTTTCAGGAGTGTTATGGGCTATCTTCCAAAACAATGCTGGTGGTGCATGGGATAATGCGAAGAAATCATTCGAAAAAGGTGTAGAAATAGATGGACAAATGTATTACAAGAAATCTGAGCCACATAAAGCTGCTGTGACAGGCGATACAGTAGGTGATCCATTCAAAGATACCTCGGGACCATCAATGAATATCTTGATAAAATTGACTTCATTGGTAGGATTGACAATCGCACCATTTTTAGCAGAGCAAAATCATTGCTGCCATAAGGAAGAAGTAAAAACTGAAATTGTTACAAACTCTACACAAAAAATGGATACTACCGCAGAAGAATTAGTTGTAACTTCTACTGGAGATACTGTTACGAGAGTGTTGATTAAGTAATTTTTCATTATATCTATGTATAAAGGCTGCGATAGAAATAGTCTGGTGGGAACACCAGATAAGGTGGAAATGAAAGCGGAAGGTTATATCCAGTTTGCCCTGCCAATGACACTGAAGAGTGCTAGCAAAAAAATTGAAAAATCTCGATGAGAGTGAAGGAGAAGTAAAACTAATTACCATATTTAAACTAATCAATTATGAAAAAATTAACGTCTATTTTCTTAGCTTGTATTTTTTTGATTTTATCTTGTTCAAAAGAGGATACTAATTCAAGCAGTACTAGCACAAATACTAATCCAACTGGTTGTAATTATTTCCCTTACGTCGCAGGAAGTAAGTATATATTCAAAAAAACCAAAGGTACGACTATAACCTATGATACGCTCATAGCTATTAAAGATACAACTATAGATGGAACTAAATTTCTCAAATGTACTGAGGCAGGTCAGCCTACATTTTTAGCCTGCAATTATAAAGGATATATGACACAAATCAGCGATTTCTCATTTTTAACTATGTCTTGTACCTTAATAGGTAAAAACATCAAAATAGGTGGGTCCAAGGGAGATATGTGGATAGATTCGAGTTCCGCACCTGCAGGTGTATCTCTTTCTGTAGCAAGAGATATGGAAATTAAAGAACTGAATATTTCTACGACTGCTAATGGAGTAAGCTATAATGACGTCATTAAAGTAGAAGCGCAGACTTACACTTATTTAGGAGGATTTATAAATAGTGTAGTTATTGCTAATTATTATTATTCTAAAAATTCAGGATTGATTAAAGTAGAGCGATATGATGGTGGTTCAACTACCCTTTCTCAACTTCGAGAGTTTGAAAAGAAGATTTAAGTGATTTAATCCAATTCAAAAAGGCTGTGATAGAAATATCATGGCCTTTTTTTGTTATGCGATATTTTTGTAGATGAAATAGTCAGATGGGAACACCTGATAAGGTAGCGTAATGACTGATTTTTTTTGTATTTTTGATTAAACAGATATTAGGAGAAATAATTATTTTCAACTACGGTGTACTTATTTTCTATTTGTACTATAAGTTTATTGATGAAAATTATACCTTCAAAGAAATTTCTGGGGGTAAAAAATTTAAAAATAGATATATTGAAATAGGCGTTGTAGGTTTAATAGGTTTTTTTTATTACAATTGTAACAATCTTCTATATTCTTGAAAAAATATTTTATTAGTGCCTCTATTCCCTGCCCTCCCAACAATCGCAGAGATTTAATATGAAAATCTAGCAGAAATTAGTACAAGGTATTCTTTGCCAGTAATATAATGGAATGATAAGATGAAAAGCACAAACACACACTTCGTTTATGGCTGGCTAGAAGGACTGCCCCAATTCATTTAAATCCATTTAACCCTAAAATAATGAAAGAATAATGAAGAGCAACTTTGCTTTAATAATACCGATGAGTATCGTTGGACTAATCTTTTTAGCCGCCTATTTTATGCATAATAATAATAAGATTAAGCAACAATCAGCAGCAAATTTTTATATATCAATTGGTGGAATAATAAGCAATTATGAACATAAGGGTCGAGGATTAGAAGATTATAAGTTAAAATCTGGAATAGTAGTAATTGGCGATTTTTATTCTATTAACGATTATAAACAAGGAAAATCGATTAATGACTCATTTTTTAAACCTAAAAATCAAAAAAAAATTTTTTTATTCAAATATGATTCTTTAAAAAAACGGTACGCCTTATATGATGAACTACATTATTATACTATAATTATTGATTCCCCAGCTGGTGCGAGTTTGTAACCAAAGATTAAATGTTTTCTGTTCGCCGTAGAGCACAGTTGAAGTCGTGCAGCAGTTCGGCGTATGTCTTTGACTACGTCGAAGTGATAATAAATCTATGATTTATCGAAAAGAGTGTCGGGCGGTTCTCCACTAGCCAGAGTTGTGCTAAAAGATTTGTACTAAAAAAGTCTGGCAGAAATTAGTACAACGTATTCTTTGCCAGTAATAAAATGGAATATTAAGATGAAAAGCAAAGACACTTCGTTTATGTCTGCTAGAAGGATAAGAATAAATAATATTTTACTTTATATAAAACCTCGATAAATCTAAATCTAGTTCATCATCTTTAGGTCTTTCAGAAATAGCTATCACTTTAGGTTTTCCTGTTTTTTTGCTGATTTTTATTTTGTGCCATGTTTTGGTATTTGCAGAATTAGAAATTGCCATAGAAGAAGCATAAGCACCAAATAATAATCCTTGAATTAAGGCATTAGAATAATCTATAAAAAATGGATTCATTAAACCATTAAAAACTACATTTTTTTGTTTAAAATTTACCTTATACCATTTAGATTCTAAATTAACATATACTTGATTATCTATAACTAATGCATAAAAACTATCCTTAAAATAACACTGTTCTAGGCCATTTTTTATGACCTTAATTTTTTTATTTTTTGGTTTACAAGAACTTAACGAATCAAATATAAT
Source organism: Sphingobacteriales bacterium (assembly GCA_021297855.1). Classification (GTDB taxonomy): domain Bacteria; phylum Bacteroidota; class Bacteroidia; order Chitinophagales; family JADJOU01; genus CHPMRC01. The sequence continues at coordinate 16,354 of JAJTHM010000027.1, forward strand.
TTCATTTTTCTGTAATAGAAGATCCTGATAGGATGTATAAAATCCTTGTTTAAGTGCTTGATTTTGATACAGTGGCAGATTTTCAACGACTAAGCTATCATAATTTAACATCTCTTCTAGGGTTGTCGTTTTTATCTCGCTATAATTAATTTTCGAAGAAAAGTTGATAAACAAAAGCATATAACCCGCACTGTAAGCTACCAATAATTTATCTAATCTTGAACCCTTCACTATTGCTGTGGTATCTATAGAATTTAGAAATTTGTACTGATTTTCTATCTTTTCAAAAAGGTCTAAATTAAGCCGAATCATACCTATATAGCTACTCTCACTCGGATTATCCAATATTTCGAATTCATTGATGATTAGAGTAAAATTTCTACTTCCTTCGCTCTTTTTATAGTAAACCGCATTCAATTGCTCTTGAAGTGATGGATTGGGTTTGACAAAAAATCGTTCAAAGTCAAAGCCCTGACTCATTTTCCCAATATTACTCGTATCAACTCTTCGGTCTATAACCGTGAAATTTATATTGTAGTCCATGTATTGCTTGGGGTCTACTTGAAATCTATACGAGATAAAATCTCCTTGAGCTTGAATCTGCGATTGAACTAGAAGTATTGCTACAGTTAAAAAAAGTCTCATAATCTTACTTTATTTCAAAGTTAACATAAAATTCCTTTCCATTTCTTATAAAATCTTTTTCTTCCCGATGAGTCTCCTGTCAAAGGACTCATAGAAGTAATGACAGAGATGAAAACTAGCAGAGTCCCTGTCTGCACAGGCAGGCTCTTCGAGAGACTCTGCTGGAAGTAAAGGTTGATGGTTTTTAATAGAATTCACACTCTGTGGATGGTTAGTTAAAAACTTAGGTCTTTTTTTTCTACATTTGTCGTAATAGATATTTCCCTTATGAATTTAGACGATATAGTAGTTTTGGGTGAGAATGACACGCGATCAGGATTTGGCGATGCCATGACGGTTTTAGCGGATACGCACCCAGAGGTTATTGCCCTTTGTGCAGATTTGACGGACTCTCTGAAATTAGGCGATTTCAAGAAAAAAGTACCTCAGCGGTTTGTACAGGCTGGAATAGCCGAGGCGAATATGATAGGACTATCTGCAGGACTAGCTATAGCTGGAAAGATTCCCTATGCGACCTCTTTTGCTAATTTCGTTACTGGACGAGTTTATGATCAAATACGTCAATCCATAGCCTATTCCAATAAGAATGTCAAAATATGTGCCTCCCATGCAGGTTTGACCTTGGGTGAAGATGGCGCTACCCATCAAATTCTAGAAGACATAGGTTTGATGCAAATGCTTCCGAACATGACCGTGATTAATACTTGTGACTATAATCAGACCTATCAGGCGACATTGGCGATTGCTGATTTCGATGGACCTGTTTACTTGAGATTTGGTCGTCCGAAAGTGCCTATATTCATACCAAAAGACAGTAAATTCGAAATAGGAAAAGCGATCAAACTCTCCGAAGGAAGTGACATAACCATAGTAGCCACAGGCCATTTGGTCTGGGAAGCGATAGTCGCTGCAAAGAAGTTAAAAGAAGAAGGAATCTCCGTGGAAGTGATCAATATTCATACGATTAAACCCCTGGATGAACCCGCTATCCTAGAAAGTGTGTCCAAAACAAAGAAAATAGTGGTTGCAGAAGAGCATCAAAGATTAGGAGGGTTAGCTAGTACGATAGCTTTACTTTTAGCAGAAGAAATGCCTACACCTATGTCAATCGTGGCGGTGCAGGACAGTTTTGGAGAGAGTGGCACACCGGCTGAATTGATGAAAAAATATGGACTAGATGCGGATAGTGTCTATGCGGCTTGTAAGGAAATGCTTGATTAGTAATTATTAATTTTTAATTCTAAATTTTTAATAGATTTTCAAGCCATAACTAATCTTCTTTAAACTTTTGACTTTCAACTACCTCATAGATACCCATTCCCATTGCTACCTGCCTTCTATGCTAGAAGATAGAGAGGAATGGATACAGCGTTTAGACAACAATCAAGTAGGAAAAGTATTATTACCCAATATAGATTTAGAATCCATAGAGCCCATGCATGCACTCTGTGAAGCTTATCCCAATACCTTCTACCCAATGATGGGCATACATCCCTGCGATGTCAAGGAAAATTATTTAGGAGTATTAGAAAAAGTCTATACCATTTTAAAAGAAAATCCAGATAGATACTGCGGTGTAGGGGAAATAGGTCTGGATTATCACTGGGATTTGACTTTTCAAAAAGAACAGAAGCAAGCCTTGGAAATGCAGTTTGAATGGGCGATAGAATTTGATAAAGCCGTTTCGATTCACAGCCGAAAATCCAATCAGGACGTCATCCCCCTGATAACGCAATACGCAAAAAAGGGATTGAAGGGAGTCATGCATTGCTTTTCAGGTTCGATGCAAGAGGCAGAAAAAATCATTGCCTGTGGTTTTTATCTCGGCATAGGAGGTGTTCTCACTTATCCTAAATCTGGGTTGCAAGAAGTGATAAAAAATATTGATCTCCAACATATCGTCTTAGAAACTGATTCTCCCTATCTAGCACCGGTGCCCTATCGTGGCAAACGCAATGAATCTGCTTATGTCAAAGAAATCGCACTCTATTTAGCAGATTTGAAAGGCATAACCATGGAAGAGGTGGCTGAGAAAACGACGGAAAATGTCATTCAACTATATCAATTAAAGTGATTCAATAATTTTTGTTTTCTTTTAATTTGTTGGAATTTATTCTTATCTTTGTGAGGAATAAATTCAAGGAAATGGAAATTACGGAATTGAAAGAAAAAATTCATTTAGCCATAGATAAGGAAAATGATTCAGACAGGTTAGATAGTTATTATCAGTTCATTCAATCCAATGGTGTTTGGAATGATTTATCTTCTGCTGATAAGGAAGAATTAATATATATGGCAGAAAACAAAGATGATGTAGAGTGGATAGAACATAGTGTCGTCATGGAACCGCATATAAAATGGCTAGGAAAATAGTTTGGTCTAGAAAAGCAAGTCAAAGTTTTGATAAAATACTTGAATACATTATTTTTAAATTTGGGGAAACATCAGGAATAAAATTTGTTCAAAATGTTGATTTTGTTATCAATCAAATTTCGTTTCATCCTTTTCTTGGCAAACTAGAAGAATCGCAATATAAATTTAGGTCCATCATTATTTCTAAAAAGACTTCGCTCATATATAGTGTAGAGGTTGATTCAATATTTGTCTATAACTTTTTTGACCATAGATTGCACCCTAGCAAAAAATTTAAATAAATCTGATTGGCTCTTTTATTCTATTTTGTTAAGAATTATTGCATTTATAAAAAAGCAAATGCTTGTCTTGTAATAATAAGTATATTAGTTTCAATAAATATTATTTTTACTCCATAGCAACACCTTTACTTTATAATAAAATAATTATAATATTCCAAATATATAAACTGTCCACTAATCACTATATAAACTATTTATGTCCAAATCAATCTACTTCGGCTGGCTTTTTGTCGTTATTTTATTATTTGTATCTGCCTTGTTTCAGTTTGTCCGCCATGGCTTTGGGTTGAAAACTATTTTAGGTCTAGCGATTGCAATAGTAGGCGTATTTTTCCTTCGTTATTATAAATCTAGGATTCATTAGAACTTTATAGGGCAAAATTTGTTTTTAAATTGGAACTTGTTTTCCATTTTAAAGTTATTATATTTACCACAAAATAAATTTTACAACCTAAATCTATATGTCAAACGTAGCTAAACTAGAGTATAACGGACAGGTATTTGAATTACCTATTATTACAGGCACAGAGAATGAATCTGCAGTGGACATTCGCAAATTGAGAGATACGACAGGATTAGTGACTTTTGACGATGGATATAAAAATACAGGCTCGACTAAGTCTAAGATAACTTTTATCGACGGAGACAAAGGGATACTTCATTATAGAGGCTACGGCATTGAAGAACTAGCTGAGAAAGCTGAGTTTATGGAAGTGGCTTACCTACTGATCTATGGCAAACTGCCAAATGAAGCGGAATATACCGAGTGGAAAAAACAAATGACTAGACATAGTCTAGTGCACGAGGATGTCAAAAAAGTATTCGACGCATATCCTACGGGAGCGCACCCTATGGGACAATTGATGACGATGGTCGGTATGATGTCTTCATTCTATCCGAATAGTCAAGATCCACAGAAAATGGAAGAAGATAGAAACTTGACCATAATTCGAGTGATGTCTAAGATGCCAAATCTCTGTGCGATGATGTACAAGAAGAGAATAGGTCACCCTGTCATGTATCCAAATAATGCATTGAGATATGTGGAAGATTATCTATCTATGACCTTTGGCAATCCATGTGAGCAATTTCAGGTAGATCCAGTGATTGCTTCTGCTTTGAATAAATTGCTTATTCTTCATGCGGATCATGAACAAAACTGTTCTGCCTCTACCGTGAGAATGGTAGGCTCAGCGGGTACAAATCTTTGGGCTACAATTTCTGCAGGTATAGCGGCTCTCTGGGGACCAAGTCATGGAGGAGCTAACCAAGAAGTATTGGAAATGCTTCAAGAGATAAAGGATTCTGGAATTTCTACAAAACAATATGTAGAGAAAGTTAAAAACAAAGAAGCTGGCGTGAGATTAATGGGCTTTGGGCACAGAGTTTATAAAAACTTTGACCCTCGTGCAACTATCATTAAAAAATCCGCAGATGACGTATTAAAAAAACTAGGGGTAGTTGACCCACTATTAGATATAGCAATGGAGTTAGAGCAAATGGCCTTAAGCGATAGCTATTTTGTAGAGCGAAAACTTTACCCAAATGTTGATTTTTACTCAGGTATTATTTATAGAGCATTAGGATATCCTACAGAAATGTTTACCGTTCTCTTTGCTTTAGGACGACTGCCAGGTTGGGTCGCTCAGTGGAAAGAAATGGTCGAAGAAAAACAACCAATATGTAGACCGCGTCAGATATATACAGGTGAGACACCTAGAAGCTATACAACACTAAAGGATCGAAAGTAATTATAAAATGGACAAGTTTCAATTCTTACTAACCTTACAAACTATCCTATTCTATGGGATGTTTATGCTAAGTGGACTTTTTCTTAAGTTTTATCCCCCAACAAAGAATCGATTTTATGGGTTCAGAACTCCTTTAGCCCTAAAGAATGATTACAACTGGTTTTTCGCCCAAAAAACAGCTAGTCATTTAATTCTTATTTCTGCTCCTATATTTTTTATTGTTTCTATGCTGATAAAGTTTATGACGGGCTTTATGTTTCAAGCATTTGTTTTATACACCATAATTGATTCATTATTGCTGATCGTGGCTACAGTTATGATATTTTTCTTAACTCAGGATAAGCTAAGAAGAATGTGGAAGGAGAAGAATAATCTACCATAAACAAAATGAATAGAGTATTTCACTACTCTGAGTCCAATAACATCTATTACAACCTGGCTCTAGAAGAGTATTTCGTCCGAAATTTTGATTTTGACAGGCAAGAATTATTGCTAATCTATATCAATGAACCCTGCATAGTATTAGGTAAAAATCAAAATTTTTTTCAAGAAATTCATCTCTCCTCTTTTTTCGAATCAAACTACAAACTAGCGCGCAGAATAAGCGGCGGTGGCACAGTGGTGCATGATAGAGGCAATATCAATTTTGCTTTTTTTGAAAAACATCAATTGAAAAATGTTAACAATTACGATAGATCTACTGGACGATTAGTAGAAGTGTTAAACGAATTAGGAATTGGCACGGCGATGAATGACCGCAATGCTATCTTATTGAGTAATGGCAAAAAAATAAGCGGCAGTGCTCAGTTTTCATCAAGTGCTAATATTTTGAGCCATTTGACTTTATTGTTTGATTCAGACTTGGATAAAATAGATACGCTGATACAAAAAAATCCCTATGCTCTGCAAACCAAAGCTAGCAAGAGTATTCGATCTACGATTGATAATATTGTTAATTATACATCCTTGAATCAAGAAGAATTTATTCAAGAATGTATTTCAAAACTTGGTTTTGATGCGAACCTTACGAAAGAATATATAGATGTCCAAGCCATCAATAGACTAATTCTTGAAAAGTATGGCCATCAAGAGTATTATTTCGATACAGCAGCGACAGGCATGATTTCCATTCGGGGGATAGAGATTGAAATGGTTAAAGGTAAAATAACCAATATTAATGGGATGAAAGATAGTTCAATGTATATAGGTAAACGATTGCTCCCTTCGGAAATACCATTGGATAAATCGATATGGCAAAACCTATTCCACTAATACCGTCTTAGCAATATTTGTTGTTTTGTCTCCTTTAATTTGGAGTATGTATTGCCCTTTAGGCAAATCATTTGTCCGGAAACTAAATTCATTTTTTCCTTTATAGCCTTTGGTATCAAGTAATCTTACCACCTTTCTCCCAATATTATCATACAAATCAAAACTTAAGTCTTCATTATCATCTATTTCAAAATTCACTTGAAAAAGACTATTTTTAATCGGATTAGGGTATACCGCAACTGTAGTTTCTAGATTCGATTGACGTAATGAATTAGTGGGCTTTGTGCCTTTGGTTGTATCATTCACTTCGAGTTTGGCAAGCCAAGTAGCCATTCGATTTGTCTTCCCATAAGAACCCGTCAAGAAAGCTTGATTTTCATATTGATAAAGTTTCTGCATATTCGTATAATCCCCCCAACGTTCAATAGAATCTGAAAACGCATTGACTATACTCTCTCCTTCTTTAATGATAAGGAGCTTAGAGAAATTATCCTTCGCATCTTTATATATGACTGAAGTTCCTGGGAAACTATCTATACGGCAATGTGAAAATGAATACATAACCTTATGATCTAAAGGGTCAACACCGGTATAAGCCATACTTGGATAGCCAAACTCCATACCAGGTATATTTAATAACTTTGCCTCGACTTTAGGGTTGGTGGTCTGCACATTTTTTATAGTACTGAGCATAACTGTAGACGTAATATCTCCTTGAAGGATAGAATTAGAACCAAAATGTATGTTACCATTTTCATAAATGGCCGCCAATACCCTTGCATCATTGGTCATCAATTGCTGAATTTTGCCCCCGACCTTAGATTGAAAAGCATTCGGCGGAAAACCATACTTCACGGGAGATTTGAGTATTCTTTGTTTTAACTGGGCTTTTCCAGAGGCATAAGTATTGTTAATTTCAAGAAGGAAAATTGTATCATTCGAAGCGTCGACATTTCGGACAGAGAGAAAATACATATTGCTATCTGGTTCTGTCGTTTGGTACTTTGCTGGACATATATTTCTCAAATTTCTACCATTGTTTTTAATGTCGCTCCAAAGGGTAAATTTCAATGAATCCCCATCATAGCCTTTCTGCTTATCCAACTGCCAAATAACCGATTGCTTAAATCCAATTGTCCAGCTAATATTGTCTTTAACCTGATTAAATGTTATAAATAAATCCTTATTTGAGAAAGAAATAATTGGGTAATCGCTCCATGTAGAATCATTGAAAGAAGCTCCATTTAAGGTATAGAAATTCCATGCGCCTGCAGGGTCATTCGTTTTGGTAAAACCAACTATAATTTTATTGGTAGAACTCACAACACCACTAAACCAAACCATGATATATCGGTCTGCTTTAGGGTCATACAATACACGAGGATCTGAATTTTGACTTAGGCTACCCAAACTAGACGCTAATGTAGCTAAACTCTTACTGGTTCTTAAAATACCAGCTTCGGTGAAAATTTGAATATTGGTATTGACAGCACTAAGTATAGTTCCATCAATACCTATTGCCACATCATTATCGCTTGGTGATCCGTTGGCTACATTACCTTCGAATTGTTGTATCAATTTTGGGCTGACTGCTTCGTCGCCATTTCCGCTTTTTTTTTGGCTTGGATAGCTTTTAATCGCTTCCTATAAAGCTCTTCTTTTTTATCTCCATACTCAGAGGCCGGAATAGGTTGTTTGTCTATAGAATTCAAATTAGGCGCATAGTCTTTCAAAGCTGTATCAGAAAGATTGATTTCCTTTGCCTTTGGAGCTGTGCCATCAGTCTTGGTCTGAGCAATTAATGAAAAGCTTAATTGCAGACATACAAGAAATAGAATTAATCTCATTCGGTTTAGTTTTATTGTTAGACGTAAATATACCTAAAAATGTTTATTTCTACAAGAATCCCAACTCTAGCATAGCTTCCTCGCTCATAAAAGTCTTATCCCAAGCTGGTTCAAACACGAGCTCGACATGTGCCCCGCTAACACCCTCCACTTCAGCAACCTTTGATCTCACATCTTCTGGCAGTGAACCCGCCACTGGGCAATTCGGTGAAGTCAAGGTCATAACCAATTCTACATGCGCCTTTTCATCAATGTTCACTTCATAAATAAGCCCCAATTCATATATATCCACGGGTATTTCTGGATCATAAATGGTCTTGAGTGCCTCTATAATTTTTTCTCTGAGTTCGTTTCGTTCTTCTTGAGTCATGAATTGATAAAATAATGAATATTTTTATACTAGGTGTTTACTAAATTCGCTAGGCCTTTCACCTTTTGTATCATGGCGGTCAATCCATTATTTCGCTGAGAAGTGAGATGCTTCCGCAATTCAATTTTATCTAGTATATCTAGACTCGCTTCTGCTATTTCTTTTGGATTAAGATCTGACCAAAGAAAAACTAAAATAGCTACTATGCCTTTGGTGATGGCGGTATTGCTGTCTGCTTTTAGATTAAGTTTGCCATTATCGAACTTATAAGTGAGCCATACTTTACTCTGGCAGCCTTTGACTTCATTTTGTTCTATCCGACTTTCTTCTGGAAACTCAGGTAATCTTTTTCCATAGTCCATTATCTGCACATATCGATCTGTCTCGTCTTCGATCCACTCAAAAATTTCAATAAGTTCTGCTTCGCGCTCTTCTAAATTCATTATAGTTTTTTCGGTATTCAGTCACAGTGATTAGTCGATTTAGTTTGTCGCAGTCACAGTGATTAGTCGCAGTAGTCAGTATTTTTCACTTTAAACTTTTCACTTTAAACTTTTCTCTCTAAATTCCTCCTTTTACTTTATACTCCTTACTATTCTTATACTCCTTAGAGGTTATTTTCATTTTTCCACGATAAATATACATATCCTCCTCGTCCATGCCATCTATTCGTTCCCAAAACTTCATATCGAGCGTCAATTCAAAATTTTCATCTTCATATTTTCTGAAATACTTATTTTTCTTTTCGGTTTTATCTTCGGTCAGAATGAGTCTAAAATTGCTGTCTGCCAACCACACATAGGCATCTGATTTTCCTACTTCTGGTTTATCGGAAACCGCAATAGCGACTATTCTATCGTCTGAAGCCTCTAGAAAACTATCCTTCAAAGGATTATCTCGATCATAAAATAACCCGTAATAACCGCCTTCATTTAAAACATCAACTTCATCTCCATACATTTCTATCATTTCCCAATCTTTAGGTATGGTTGATTTAGATTCTCCATCCCCGCAGCCACAAAATAAGGCTAAAAAGAGACCTAAGAAGAAAAATTTGATTATTGTCATACAAATATTATAATGAGTAAAAATAACAAATTAATACCTATTTATCGCTAAAAACTTGATTCTTCAAGGTCGTCCACTCATGATAGAGTTTTTCCGGGTATTTGATACTATGCCATATCCATTCGTAGTAAAGATTCTCTTTCTCGTCTTCACTAAACTGCCATTGTATATCACTCTTTCGAATGCGTTCCACTATCGTTTGAGTCAGCAAGGAAGCAGCCACCGACACATTGAAGCTTTCCGTAAAACCATACATAGGAATACTAACCAAGCCGTCACAATGCGTCAAGGCAACATCACTTATGCCTTCATGCTCTTTCCCTAAAATAATAGCCAAAGGCATATCTATCGGTATATTGTCTGGAGTGCAGGTGGCTTCTAAATGGGAGGAGGTGGCAAATACACGATATCCATTGGATTTTAGATGCTTGATACAAGTCAAGCTAGGCTCTGCGCAGTCAGTATAGTCGTAGATATGGGTCCATTGAAAGGCGCCACGATTGACCGATTTATTCTTTTTCATCAAGACATTTTTCTGTCCTATGTTGTGAAAATCTTGCAATCCGAAACACTCACTCGTGCGAATCATAGCGTGCACATTGAATTCATCAATAAAATTTTCAGCAACCAAACTCATATAGCGCATTCGATTTTCCAAAACGTTTTTTAAACTCTGTATGCGATCCAGAGTCATAAAGCTCTCTACATAAGCTTGCAGATCTATATTTTTTTCTACCCTAAAAAGAGGATACAAATCGGTACTTTTTACAATCATTTATGCTTTTAGATTAAAATTATTCTCCCATAATTCGCGTACTTTCATCAAAGTTTCTTCCTTGTTTATATTCACTACGATAATATCCGCCAATTCTCTTTTCTTTTCATCGGTCCATTGTTTTTCTATTCGCTTGACCACAGCAGCTTTATCTACCTTGTCTCTCGCCATTACTCGCTCTATTCTTAACTCTAGTGGGGCTGTCACTAAAATCACTTTGTCAAACAAATGGGTATGACCGGTTTCCATCATTAAAGCAGATTCGTAAACAATAGTTTTGCCTTTATTTTCAATGCAGAATTTATCTAAATCTTTGAACACAGCAGGGTGCACAATGGCGTTCAAAGCATGGAGTTTAGTGCTGTCTTCAAAAACGATAGATGCAATGTATTTCGTGTTATATAAATCGTTTTCAAAAGCCATAGATCCAAACTTTTTTAAAATTTGTTCTTTGACTTCTGGTAAATACACCAACTCTTTTGCCTTCTTGTCTGCACGATACACCACGGCTCCGAGCCTCTCTAGCTCATTGACTACTAGAGATTTTCCGCTGCCTATACCACCTGTGACACCTATCTTCATTTATACAGTTTTACTTTTTCCACCATTCGCATGACAGACCGTGCATTTTGATATTTTTCAACTTCGTTTATCGGTATCCAAGCCACTTCGTTCGATTCCAATAAATCAAAATTAATCTCTTCTTCCGAACTTCCCTGAAATAAAAGTCGAATATCTAAATGAAAATGCTCAGGGAAGCCATTGGCAGATGCAGGAAAGTTATGTACATCGATATCAAAAATCTCGTTGGATAAAAGTTTAAAATCTTTCAAACCTGATTCTTCTCTCAACTCACGTTCACAAGCTTCGTAAATAGTATTATCCTCAGCCTCTATATGGCCACCAAGCTGAATCCAAATATCCAACTTCTTATGATGAGTCATTAAAATTTTATTTCGAGCCTCATTCACAACCCATGCGGACGAAGTGATATGTCCATAGGAATTATCCCGCTGCCAAAAGTTTTCGTGCTCATCTAGAAAATCTAAAACGTGAAGAGCGTGTGAGTCTTCAGGATATTTACTTAAATAGTTTTGAGTGAGTTTATAAATGGATTGTTTATTCATAAATTGAACTTTAAATTTATTGATTTTTTTTCATATTTGCCACGAATAACAATTTTGAATTTCACCGCAGAGACACAGAGAACGCAGAGTTTTAACATTTTCAAATTGACACATTTTCAAATTCATTAACATATTTTCTCATCATCACACCAGCAAATTAACTCCCTCTTGGTCCTAAATTAATCACTTCTACATTTTTAATATTATTTCCATTTATTTCGAAACTTATAGCTGTCTTCACCTGATGAAAGCCATGATTACCCGCTGCACCGGGATTGAACACCCAATGTCCATATTTCTTATCCTGCTCCAATTTCACCATATGAGAATGTCCGCAAATAAAAAGTAAGGGCTGAATTTCTTTAAACATCGAACGCACTCGAGAACTATATCTCCCAGGATAGCCACCAATATGGGTCATCCAAACTTTGACGTCTTCTATAGTGAAGATATTATCTTCTGGAAATTTCACTCTCAATTCTCCATAGTCAATATTGCCATAAACGCCGCGAAGTGGTTTGCCAAAACTCTCCATCCAGTTTACTACCTCCATACTGCCTATATCGCCTGCATTCCATATTTCATCCACCTTTTCCAAATAGGGATTAAGCTTAGTCTCTAAATGACTATGATTATCTGATAGGAGGAGAATTCGAGGCAATACTTATGGTTTAAGCTTGCCACGAATATATAGAATCTTGCGAATGATTTGTAAATAATTGTGAAGGAACAGAAAACAGCCTAATAAAAAAACAACCTAAAATCAAGCCATTCTCTGCTCCATCAACTGAATTATAAACAAATAAGCAATAGTTCTAATCAAGATGAAAATCAGACTGCATGCGCACCAAATAGATAAATAATAATACTAAGAGCAAAATACCAAATGGGACTACCATAAATTCATTATCTGAATTCAGCAGCAAAAAGAAAAAGGTATTGGCTGTAACGAAATACAAAATTAAATCTTTGAAATGGATAGAGTTCATATGATAAAAATTTATTTATCACAAAGATGACGCTCTATGGTGTCAAAAAATGTCGTTGAAAGACTTTATTTCACTTCTACCACTGAAACCTCAGGATAGAACTGCTTTAAGATATTTTCTATACCAAGTTTTATGGTGTTTTCCTTCATAGAACAATTACTGCAGTTGCCTTTTAGACGTATTTTAATCTCACCTTTTTCAGTGATGTCCACCAGCTCTACATTTCCATCGTCTTCTGCTAAAAATGGACGCACGAGGTCTAATTTTTCTTCAATATCAGATTTGGAAATATTCATAAAACAAAGATAGAGGAAATGAGGTAAGGAAAAAGAATATTAATTTCTGTAAGAACACGCATCGAAACGTCTTCCTAAGGGCGTGTTCTTACCAAAATCATTTATGCAACAACAATGCCTTCATAAACGGATCTAAATTTCCATTCAATACATCTTGAGATTGGCTAGTTTCATAGCCTGTCCGGGCGTCTTTGACTAGCTGGTATGGATGGAGAACATAGTTGCGAATCTGAGATCCCCATTCGATTTTCATCTTCCCTGCTTCGACCTTATCCCGTTCGGCATTTTTTTTCTGAATCTCTAAATCATATAATTGAGAGCGCAGCATTTGAAGCGCTATGGCTCTATTGCCATGCTGCGAGCGCTCTACCTGACATACAACAGTTATCCCAGAAGGCTTATGTGTCATTTGAACCTTGGTTTCAACCTTATTTACATTCTGACCACCGGCCCCACCAGATCGCGATGTAATCACTTCGAGGTCGGCATCTTTTATATCAATATGGATGGTATCATCTACAAGAGGATAAACGAATACAGACGCAAAAGATGTATGCCGCTTCGCATTGCTATCAAATGGGGAAATGCGCACTAATCGATGGACCCCATTTTCAAACTTTAAAAAACCATAGGCCAGATGACCTTCTATTTGCAGAGAGACAGACTTTATGCCAGCCACGTCACCTTCATTTCTATCGAGTTCCGTGATTTTAAAACGCTTGCTCTCTGCCCACATAATATACATGCGCTCTAGCATCGAAGCCCAGTCACAACTCTCAGTACCTCCTGCACCTGCATTGATTTTCAAAATAGCCCCCAGAGCATCTTCTGGATCTGATAGGGCAGATTTGACTTCTAAATCTTCTAAACTAGTCTCTAGCTGGGTAAAGATGGCATCCAGTTCTTCTTCTTTGATCGTCTCGCCTTCACTGCGAAATTCCAATAAAGTGTCTATCTCATTCATATAGACTTCGACACTCAAATACTCTTCGACCCAGGTCTTATTTTCTTTAATCGATTTCTGTATAGACTCCGCCTTGGACGTATCATTCCAAAAATCAGGACGCAGGGTCAGCTGCTCCTCTTCTTTTATCTTAAATACTCGATTCTCGACGTCAAAGATACCTCTTAAGCGAGGCCATTCTATCTTTTAGGTTCTTGTAATTTTCTAAATTCACTGGAATTCTTGTTAAATGCGAGGGTAAATATAGAGTTATTTGTTTTTCCGATTGTATTTACATTCAGAAGCTTGATTCCTTAATCTTTCATTTCGGGGATCATCATAAGATTGTTTTATGATGAGACCACAATCATTTTGATTCCAGTATCTAATGTCAATTATAGTATAGATAGGAATCAAATAAAAAAAAGTTGTCACAATAAAAAAGAAGAACGAAGTTATCAAATGATTTTTAAGATAATTATTGCGGAAAATAAGCCAAAAGACTAGAATTAAAAAAATATTTATTAAACAAGTAGCAAATGCAACTAACATCATTTCTTTTTCACCAGGCCATATAAGCAATTTAAACAATATCCCTAACAAACAGACACCATAACCATTGCATGCATAAAATGATAAAACTACTTTAGAAAATTTAGTGCCCGCTGCATCGGATTTGTCGAATTTGTATATAAATACTCCAATAGCTATATAGAAAAGAGAGAAAAGTCCGACTGATAAAATCAACAATTCATCTCCAAATGGAAAACGTACAAAAGATAACACAACAGCGAGAGCGCTAATTGTAGCGAAGATTACCTCAATCTTATTTAGTATCTTTAAATTTCTGTATAGATTGAATATTTCCATTTAATATAAATTATCTTGAAGCGGAAACAACTATTTACGAAAATCATAATCATTTACAAAGCAAATATACTTAGGAAATAAAAATAAATCACAATAATAATGTGACCTATTTTACTATAACATATATAATCTTCAAAATCGAAGAACACGCCTCGTTTTTTTTGTAAGAACACGCATCGAGGCACGTTCCTACGAGGGGCGGGTTCCTTCGGGGCGGGTTCCTACGAGGGGTGTTCCTACGGGGTGGGTCCTCTCTGTAAGAACGTGCCTCGAGGCACGTTCCTACGAGGCACGTTCCTACGAGGTGTATCCATACAGGCACGTTCCTACATGCGTTTTTCGACAAGGCACGTTCCTACAATCCTATTCCTATTTCATAATCCTAATTTTAGTCGTCAATCCTAATACATAAGATGTCGGGTTAAAAATCTCTGTCTTACTGCCTTTTAATGCAGTCAATTGCATATTGTATCCTCCATATACTCCAAGTGATAAACTCTCATTGAAACTATAACCTAGTCTCAGTTTAGGACAAACACTTAAATATCGATAATCTAAAAATGCTTTATTATCCTGTGCATAATCAATGGCCTTGGCATTCCATATATTATATCCTATATCTAGCTTAGGACTCAACCATAGCTTTTTAATGGGTATATCATAGGCCAAAGACAATCCAAATGTGTGATAGTCCATACTGCCCATATCGATTATTTTATTGTCTAGCTGAGTGGCTTCTAGATTTTGATAATAAAACAAGGTCTGCCCGAAGAGTCCTATTTCTAACTCCCCAAATAATTTATAACCCAAACTCAATAATCCCTGATAACAATTTAGTTTCTGATAATTTTCTGAGGCTACGGGAATTATACCTGTTTCTATAGAAAAATTCCAACGACTAGCCCTCGTCTGAAAAGAATGAGATAGGTCTGTACTTTTCTTTAATTCTTCCTCGTCCTTTTTTCTTTCCGATACTGCAGAATCTACCTTTGTAAGAGCAGACAAGGGTTTACCACTGCGTCTATTCTGTGCAGAGAGGTCTGAAATAACAACTTCTGATAATACTATCAAAAATAAAATCAATCTATATTTCATTTTCTGTTTTATATTTTTCAATATTTGTCCTGTAAGAACACGCCGCATCCTTTTTGTAAGAACGTGCCTCGAGGCACGTTCTTTTTTGTAGGAACACGCCTCGAGGCGTGTTCTTACGGGGCGTATTCCTACGAGGCGCATCTTCTCTGTAGGAACGTGCCTCGAGGCACGTTCCTACAATGCGTGTTCTTACGGGGCACGTTCCTACGGGTCTCATTCTTTTATAAATTTAAACACCTCTTTTCCTGTCGCAAATTCTAACTCCAAAATATAGATTCCAGAAGGTAGATCTTCCGTATTCAATTCTATATTTTCTTGATGGCTATATTCTTTTGCGATAACTCGTCTGCCTAGAATATTATATACGCGTAATTCTATTTTTTTGCTAATTCTAGGCAAGGCTATATTCAGTTTGTCTTGCACTGGGTTGGGATAAATCATCGTTTTAGAGATTCCTGTATGCGCAGGAGTGACGATGGAACTGCTGTATAAAGCTATACAGTCCGATGTATCCACACATTCACCATTCGATACGATGACTGCATAGCTGCCGCGGGTAATGGTGGTAAAAGTTTTCTTGGTTTCATTGTTAATTTTCTTCCACGGAGAACACAGATACCATTGATAAGATTTAAAATCCTCTTCTACTCGATAGTTAATACCATTGCTGAGCGTTACTTTTGGCTCCAATCCCACTTTCAAATCCAGGGTCAATACACTATCACAACTATTCGGTTTGGATATCGTGCGAGTGTATTTGCCTGTCTTGGTATAGGTAGTATCGCGCCAGAAATATTTCTCACAAACTGTTTTTTTGAGTGTATCGTAAACAGAAGTGGCTGTATCTAAAACTTTAATCGTATCGCGGAAAATACCGCATGGGTGGGTTATTCGAACGGAGTACTCTCCTTTGGTATTTGCCTGAATAGAAGCTGAAATAGCCGCAGTGGACCAGAGATAGCCTGTAGCATCGGCATTCGATACCGAAAGAGTGATCGGTGTTTTTTTACAGTCAAGGTATTTCTTAGATTTTTGCAGGCTAGGTGAAGTGTATTTTACAATATCAAAGGAATCTTTATAATTGCAGCCGTTTTTCTGTAAATAAATTCCTGTCATTTTCTGACTCATCGATATCGTCTTGGTAGCCGTGGTCGAGCCATCACTCCAATTTTGGAATATCAAATTAGTATCAGTCAGTTTGGTCAAAATATGATTTGTATCGCAGATAAGTATCGATTGGAAATTTTTCTGTGATTGACAGAATCTTTGTCCTAACGTAGTAGTCGTCTTTTTACCACATTTGTTTTTCACTTCACAAGTAATAGTTACAGAGTCTAAAGAAAGATTCGTATAGGTATGACTAACCACTTGGGTAGTAGGATTGGACACTTTTATTTGGTTCCCATCTCCTAAAAGAAAGGTTATCGTATCAGTCGAATTGCCATAATATTCCAAAGCTATTGTTCGATTATTGCTGGACTTTATTCTGAATAGATTGGTAGGGGTATCGCAGACAATAGGGACGGTCTTGGTCAAGGTGTCAGCAATACCACACATATTTTTTATCACACAGGATATCTTAGCGGAATCTGAATTTAAGTTCGTATAGGTATGATTGGTCGTCTGACTAGAAGGGTTAAATACCTTGGACTGCTGTCCATCGCCCCAGAGAAAGTCTACTGTATCCATACTGCCTCCTTTGTATACTACTGATACCGTTCCATTGAGATTACTGATGATATTAAAATCATTGATAGGGGTATCGCAGAGAATATGAACCGTTTGAAAGGAGGTGTCAGGTTTCCCACATTGATTGAAAGCAATACAGGCTATCGTGACTATCGTATCTTTATTATAGACCTTGGATAAGATCATCGTATCGGGTTTGGCTATAGATTGGGTACCATTGCCCCATAGGTAAATGACACTGTCCACTCGACTACCCGTGAATTTCACGGCTGTTCGTCCTCTGATATTGCTATCAATTATTACGAAAGCACTCTCAACTGTATCGCAGAGAATCTTATGCGTCTTTTTGGCTATAGTGCCTTGAAAACAATTATTGTAGACGATACACTGAATGGTCAATGTAGTATCTTTGTTGTATATCTTAGTATAAGGAGCGGTGGCTGGCTTGATAAAATTTTGACTCCCATCGCCCCATAGAAAGAGCACGCTGTCTTTAGGACTACCCGTATATTGCACTGTGATTTTTCCTATCTGGCTTGTATCCGAGTTGAAGCTAGCTGTTGCGGTATCGCACTGGCAAACGCCCGAACCATACTTTGCAATAAAAGGTTCACCCCATTGACCGTGAGCTAATTCAAAATTGCTGCTATCATCTTCTAAGACACTGCCATTATTTCTCTTATTACCAAAAATGAAAATATCTCCAAGCTTATTTGAAAAACAGTCAAGGGTTCCAATATATCGTCTCCTATGCGAACCTGCATACAATAATTCAACGGTATCTTTTTTCATCTTTATCATAATTGGTCTATGATTGATAGTCGAGGGTTCCTGCTGATATACTTGATTGGAATATTCTGTTCCATTTAAGTAGAGTTTATGATCGCTATTCGTCCAGCCGCCTGCAGGTGGATAATAAAAAGAACTGAGAGACATATGGCAGATTTGTTCGTTCGAGGGCAATAAGCAAGTTGCAAATTGAAGATTAGGTCCACTGTAATATATGTTTCGATTCCAAAGAAGTTTACCATTGGTATCAATAGCTCCATAATTCAAAACAGCTGTATCTCTAACAATGGTATCTAAAGGCCAATAAATAGTGTCGTCACCCCAATTAAAATTCGTTTCCATAGTATTGGCTCTTGAAAAATAAAACTTATTATCCGACCCCAGATACACGTTGGAAGGATAAATATATCCAGCACCATAATTACCTGATTTAGGTACATGGGTTCTACTATAGCCAAATTTAGTTAAAACATGGCCTCCTGTATCATTGTAAACCAATAATACATTATATTGAATATGATTAAAGAATAAAGGACAGGTCAATGTATCTCCATGGGCAATAAATCGCCTATTTCTTTCATATATATTTGGCCCAGATACAGGATTCCATAATATATCATTTACTAGATAGTAAATCTTATTATTCACTCTTCCGATAAAATTAAAATCGTAACCGTTTCTTATTCGATATGGTATAAGACTTGTCGTGTCCACATTTATGTCTGGAAATCCGCCAGAAATCTTATTAATTTTTACATAATTAAAATTAGAATCCATTAAAAATAAATAGTTGCCATGCAACACATTACCTTTATAAATTGATTTACTATTGCCCGAATAGCCTAAAGTTGTATCAAAGCCCGTCATTCGAAAATAATTACCCGTAGATGGCAGATAACCATCAACCATGCAAAGTCCGGAATCACTTGATTTTCTAAAAGCTTTCTTTAGATTACCCAAACTATCGTATATAGCACATTGGGTCTTCCATTGTTTAAACGGGGACTGAGAATTAAAAACTGTATCATTATCTATATAATACTTATCATTAAAAAAATCAAGATAGCTTACAATAATTTCATTTTCATTTTTGCCAAAAATTAAGGTTGATTGCGTTTTGTCAAACCTAGAATCTTGACTCGTATAGGTATCATCTGATATAGTCTTGGTCCAAGCCAAAGATCCATCGCACCTGATTTTGAAAAGCACTAAAAAACTGACTCCTCCTGTCACTGGTTTTTTATAGGTTTTACCATCATAGTAAACTGTATCGCCTGACATCCAATAGGTCAGATAGAGATTAAGCTTAGAATCTGTCATTTTATGAACTAAAATGAACCCTTCCGCTGAGCCGCCTGGTTCAGAAAATGCTTGATCACTTCCCATTTTTTTCATGTACTGCCAAGAAGGTGACTGCGCATATAAATCGCCTAAAAAGATAGCAAAATAAAGACTAAGGAATGGAATAAGGGGACGGCTCATATTTTTTCTTTTAATGTTGTTTCCTATTTTCATTTAAAGTAAACAAATATACTTAAGATTTAAAACAAATGAAGAATCTTTTTGTGATGTAAGAACGTGCCTCGCTATCGCTGTAAGAACCTGCCTCGAGGCGTGTTCCTACGGGGCGTGTTCCTACGGGGCGCTTCTTCTCTGTAAGAACGTGCCTCGAGGCACGTTCCTACGAGGCATGTTTTTACAAGGCATGTTTTTACAGGGCGCGTTCGTCCAAGGTGGGTTCGGAGATTTATACATTTTCTATCACTATTGTCCGACAAAAATAATCAAAGGATAGCCATTACAGCTATCCTTTTTTTGATAACTTTGTTTTTGCACCACAAAAGTTATCATGGACAAAAATACAAAATCTCTCGGACAGCCGATTCTAAATCAAATTTTCA
>JAJTHM010000095.1 GCA_021297855.1 Sphingobacteriales bacterium
CAATAATGCTCTGTACTAGCACATTTTTGACACACAACACCTTTCCCTTTTCGATATGTGATAAAATGCTCTTTACAGCTTTGTTCTGTCGGAAACTCCTTCATAAATGATAATAGGTTCATATAAAATTCTTTAATTTTACACAAACATACTCCTACAACATGACATAAAATGTCGCTCTTTGTGGTATTTTTGCGGAGTCTCATAAAAGAATTTGCATTAAAAGGCAATTTAGTTGATATGGCAATAGCTTTTGTCATGGGTGGTGCTTTTGGAAAGGTAGTCACTGCATTTGTAGAAAGGTGCTTTGCTCCTATCACTGGTATGCTTTTGGGCGGCATTAATTTGGCTGAAAAGAAGTTGATATTAAAGGGTGCTGTAACAGAAATTAAGGATGCGTCAGGAGTTATTACCACCGTGGCTTCTCCAGAACTTGCAATTGAATGGGGCGTTTTCATAACGGCCTGCATTGATTTTATAATCGTAGCCTTCGTTATGTTTCTTATCATCAAGGCTATGAACAGGATGAAAAAAGAAGAGCCTGCTATAGCGGCTGGGCCGAGTTCAGAAGCATTACTAGCCGATATTTTAGCTGAAATGAAGAAAAAATAATTTAAACTAATTCTATCAATTTAAATGACCTACATTAATGTAGGTCATTTTTTTGCCTTAATGTGACTTAAATCTCCTTAGTTAGTAACTTAAAATGTGAAATCATCTGAATGTATGTAGCTTTGTTTCATAATTTAATTATGCGTTTTTTATCTCTAGTTTATCTAATTCTGTTATTGCATTCATGCAAAGAAAAGGAGGAAACTTTTAAAGTCCAATTTAAGAGTATTACTCAATCCGTCTATGCGTCAGGTGCGGTGAAGAGCGAAGGTCAATATCAGGTTTTTCCAAAATCTTCTGGAACGATAGCCAATATACAAGTGAATGAAGGAAGCACAGTAAACAATGGTACTGTTCTCATGACCATAGATAATAAAGTACTAGACTACAATCAGGAATTGTCTTCGGTCAATGCAAAATTTAACACGACAGTGAATAACCGTGACAAGCTTGAAGAACTATATCAAAGTGTTCAGATGGCGGACAAAAAATTGAAAACAGACTCGCTTCTTTTTGCACGTCAACGCAAACTGTGGGATCAAGGGATTGGTTCTCAATTTGACTATGAACAAAAGGAACTAAGCTATGAAAACTCAAAATCCAACTATCGAAGTCTCAAACTCAGATATCATCAACTAACTAAGCAACTAGGTTTAATAGAAAGACAAACTACGATAGCAAATAAAATAACTAACATCCAATCTGATGATAGATTCATTCGAAGTCAAATTAATGGCAAAGTATATAATTTATTGAAGGAAGTCGGTGAAATGGTATCCCCTCAGACACCAGTAGCCATAGTGGGTTCAGGAGATAGTTTTTATATTGAGCTCATAGTCGATGAAACAGATATTACTAAAATCAAGCTTGGACAACCCGTTTATATAATTATGGAAAGCTATGAAGGGCGCACCTTCGACGCGAGGGTCACTAAGATTTATCCTATTATGAACGAACGAACCAAATCGTTTACAGTCTTGGCTTCCTTTGTCCAGAAACCTCCAACACTTTACCCTAATCTCAGTGTAGAAGCCAATATTTTGATTTCACAGAGAGATAAAGCGCTTCTTGTTCCGCTAGCTTATCTATCTGACAATAATGAAATCACTTTAAAGTCAGGTGAAAAAAGACAGGTAAAAACGGGCTTGCGAAATTTTGAAATGGTAGAAATTATCGAAGGATTGAAGGAAAATGATGAGTTAATAAAACCCAACCCCAATTGAAACTGCTAGCCAGTATTGCTCTAGCTCTCTTACAAGCAAGAAGGAAGCAAAGCTTAATAGCGGCTATAGGAGTCACTTTTGGTATAACCATGTTTATTGCACTCCTAGGCTTTATGACTGGACTCAATAAAATGCTCGATGGGCTTATATTAAACAGAACCCCCCATGTCAGAATTTATAAAGAAGTAACTGTGAACCCCAATCAACCTATCAGTCAATGGTTGAGAAGTACAAATAATTATCATTTTATAGAATCGGTCAAAGCAAGTAATAGCCGTGTCGAGATTTTAAAGTCTAATGAAATATTATCCAGCCTTTCCAAGGACAACCGCATATTAGGATATTCTCGCAAGTTATCTTCCCCGGCTTTTTTCAACCTTGGCAGTATCGATATAGCGGGCTTTCTAAATGGTATTGATGTAGAAGAAGAGGTCAAATATTATAAGTTCAAAGACTATGTCACTTCTGGCAAACCTATCGATATAAAAAATGTACCTAATTCTATCATATTAGGTAAACCTTTAGCCGAAAAGTTATTGGCTGAGATAGGAGATAATATACAAATAACTACCTCCATGGGCGACCGTTTCCAACTAAAAGTGGTAGGTTACTACCAATCTGGCATAGCAGATTTTGACAAAACACAGAGCTTCACTTCGATAGCTACGACACAAAAAATCCTCGGCAAAGGTCCAGACTATTTAACGGACATTCAAGTAAAACTAAAAGATATCCTGCTAGCACCGACAATAGCTGGGGAGTATCAAAAAAAATTCAACACCAATGCTATCGATATACAAAGAGCTAATGCACAGTTTGAAACTGGGACAAAGGTTAGAAATATTATATCATATGCTGTTGGTATTACACTGCTTATTGTCGCTGGTTTTGGTATCTATAATATATTGAATATGATGATTTATGAAAAAATGGATACCATTGCGATACTAAAAGCAACAGGATTTTCGGGAAATGATGTTAAATTAGTCTTTATTATCATTTCGCTCACTATAGGCATTGTAGGTTGCATAGCTGGTCTATTATTTGGATTCTTGTTTACTTTTTTTATTAGTACTATTCCTTTCAATACAGATGCATTACCGACAATAAAAACCTATCCCGTCTCTTACAACCCATTCTTTTATTTTATAGCATTTTGTTTTTCGCTTATAACCACCTTTCTAGCAGGTTGGTTTCCCGCAAATAAAGCCAGTAAAATAGACCCAGTAGAAATCATAAGAGGAAAGTAATGTCAACGAATGTCTTAAAAGCTATTAATATCACAAAGCACTTCTATGACCCAATAGATGTCAAGGTTCTTGATAATGTAAATATAGATGTCAATAGGGGAGAATTTGTATCGCTCGTTGGCAAATCGGGTTGTGGAAAATCAACTTTACTCTATATTCTTTCCACCATGGATAGAGTCTATGAAGGCCAATTATTTATCGATAATGAATTGATGAGCTCTAAAAATGGTGCAGACCTAGCCCATGTGAGAAATGAAAAAATTGGTTTTGTATTCCAGTTTCATTATCTACTCAATGAATTTTCTGTCCTTAAAAATGTCATGCTTCCTGCGCTCAAACTCAATCGGTTTTCTCCCGAAGAAATCGAACATCGAGCTATTCAAAAACTTGAGCTTCTCGGAATAAATAAACTTGCCCTTCGCAATGCTGGCCAAATATCTGGTGGAGAGAAACAAAGAGTGGCTATCGCTCGTGCACTCATCAATGACCCTCTCATCATTATGGGTGATGAACCCACCGGAAATTTAGACTTGAGAAATAGTCAGATCGTATTTGATACCTTCAAACAACTCGCAGAGGAGTTTAATCAAACCCTTCTGATAGTGACCCATGACTTAGGGTTTGCTGAAAAAACACATAGAATTGTTGAAATGGAAGATGGGAAAATTATTCGCAGCTAAAAATAAAACTCAATTACTAGTTTAAAATTCGCTCTTTCTTCGTTTGCTTTATTAAACTAAATTTTTTAGTAGCCTCATTCCATAAGTAAAAATAAAATTCCTGCCGCACTTTGCTTTCGCTATTTAGCTTGACTTTTCTACAAACAGAGGTGACAAAGAGTTTACTGGAAGGTAAAAATAAATACCGATCAAAAATATCATCCACGTCCATACATTTATTGGAACAGTTACTAGCAGAAATTGGCAATTTGTAAATGATTCCTGAACGTGTATCTATCATGACACCCAGAATAGTATCCACTCCTTTTTTCCATAAAATCGTTGTATAATAGCCTGCAAAACTCACCTCTTGCTTTTCATAGCCATCTCTAATCTCCTTTATTTTATTTTTAAATGGGTTTGTTTGCCAATTAATCAAAGCACGCTTCTTTACTTCTTCAGCTACTGCAGGATATTTTGATAGGTCTACACCTTCCACCGATTGGCTATAGACTAGGCAAGATACAAATAGGAAATTTAATAGTAATAGATGTTTCATTTTTGACATTTATAGTATAGGGAATCCATCGTAAAAATAAATCAAATTTATTTTAATAAAACTTTTATCAATAAAATTTGTCTTCAGACTTTACTATGCTCCATTTTCTTCAAAATCTTATGATCTAAATAAAATGTACCAAAAGGAATAAAACACGAAATCATTAATTTCAATGGAAGGTCTTTATACTTCCAGTTTTTTTCTTCAGCAGTCAGATACAACTGAATAGCAAATAAAATAAATAACGCTCCATGAATGGAACCAATCATTCTTACAAATGAAGGATCACCCCAGATATACTTCATAGGCATAGCAAATCCCATCAATACAATGAGCGATAACCCTTCTAAAATTCCTGCAATTCGAAGCCTCCCAATACTCGTTTTCAATAATTCCATTATCTATTTTTATTTAATTCGTTTTCCACTATAGGTTTTTGTTATAAAAAACTTTTTGCCGACAAATCGCATTTCTTGTTCATTATCCAAATAAACTTTTGTTGAGATATTCATTTTAGACTTAGGGGTTATGAATGTCCCCTCAAGGTAGGAATGCCCTTCCTGAATTTTTCCTTTGTAAATTACCTGATTTACATACACTGCATTGTCCGATCTCACAATTGTACTATACCAGTATCCATCAGTTCCTTTATAGAATCTAACTACCGAATTAGATAAATCTTTAACCATCCATTCGCCTTCTAGGGAGATTATCTTGGTCTGTCCATAGAATTCAGAGACCCCTAAACTGAAAAATAAAAATAATACTACTCTTAACATTTTACTACTTGGTTGGTTTATAATTTGCATTTTTCAATATCTCTTTGGGAGATGTTTGCATCAGGTCTTTCAGTGATTTATTCGCCTTTAATTGATATGTTTTTACAATTTGCCATCCAACCCATGCACCTACCATACCGGGGCTCTCCCCTGGCATTCCTGGGGTGGTGGGCCCCGGCTCGGTCATTCTTTTCATGTCCATGGTCTCCGTGCTATACAGAACTTTATTTTCTTTCAAATGAGCCCAAATTTCAAATTCGTTTTCCTCACACCATTTATACTGTTTATCTGTATATCCAATTTTTGTTTCACTTTTCATTTTTGGACAAACCTTATCCAAAAAATAAAACTCTTTCCCTTTTTCAATCATATTATAAATAAGCTCACTGTACTCCTCCTTGGATCCATTTTTTTCTTGGAGCAATCTATATTCTACGAGCATTATATTTCTGTTGATATAGTCTTGTTGATTCCACTCGATCATATAGCTATATCCTTCATAGAGCGGAGCATAAAGGGGAAAGCTTTTCCCGAGATAGTTAAACCAATTAAACCCTACTGTATCTTGTCCATAAGTAAAAGCTGAAGCAGGATTTGCACCCATTGGCGAAATAAAAAAAGAATAAACTGTGCTTGGTTTCTTTTCGGGAAATTCAGCACAGAGCCTGCCATAACTCATTGTCAACTCATCTTCTATTCTACTGATATCATTTGTTATATATTTATCGAACGTGTCCATAATAGCGGGATACTCCTCTTGGAGAAAGTTCTTTAAATGTGGCTTATAATAATATTGGTGATTAGGTTGTAAGCTACCTAATCCCATTAATTTCTCTATATAGAACGTATAAATATCGCCATACTTGCGAATCATTTTTTTCTCTGCCTCTTCGAAATTTGTTGTATCGAAATCTTTTAAATCTAAGTCAAAACGATGAATTTTAATCTGGGGAATGTCCGCCATTTTTTCTCTATCGCAGGACACAAAATAAAACAATGAAATGAAGAATATGACCCTCGCAGTCCGAATTAAAGTACTAGGCATTTATTTACACTTTTCAATTCGAATGGCTACTCTTCTATTCTTTGCCTTGCACTCTTCCGAGTCATTGTCAGGACACACTGGATGCTCTGGACCATAACCCTCCGAGGATAGGCTCGACGCTGACACCCCATTTCGAACAATTGCTTGCAACACTTGTGCTGCTCTGTCCCCCGATAATTTCTTATTGAACGCAACATCTCCTGTATTGTCGGTATATCCTCCTATTTTGAATTTGGAGTCAGGGAAGGCTTTCATTAGTGCGGCTATATCGCCTATTTGATCCAAGGATGCAGAATTTAGCTCCACAGAGCCCGTTTTGAAAAGTAAGCGATCACAATTAAACCAATTCGCTTTGAGTTCTCCCGGACAACCCTGACTAAGAAATCCCAACAAGGACTTTTCAAAGCCATTTTCAGGTACGGCGAGTTTGCTGCCATTTGGCAAATTTAACTCCACATCACCCCCAAGCGTTTTAGCCCATAATTCTATAGCTGCTTTCCCTTCTTTATCCAGATCCAAACTATCTATACTTGTCATATCCTCATGGCCAATTTTCTGAGTACCACTCTGTGTAGTATGGTCAGAATTGGTAAAATAAAACCACAACAGACTAGCCATGAATAGCATGATAGCTAAGGGTAAAAACCTCTTTACCAATCTTAAACTGATATCTGGGGTTTCTTTGACATCTTCTGCTATTTTTCGTATATAATCCTTGTCGTTTATACCCATTATATATATTTTTGAACAAAAATAGCCATTTTGCCATCTTTTTACTTCATTAAATTAATTATCAACTCACTTAGTTTTCAGAATATACCTCCGTCATTTAAGCAAATACATGCCTAATAGAAATATAGCAATAATTGGAGGTGGACTAGCAGGCACCTGTTTAGCCAAACTTTTCCAAGAAAAAGAAGTGCACTTTCATTGGTATTCTGACATGAATTCATCTGCTAGTCATATTTCCTCAGGCATTCTCAACCCTGTCACAGGCAGACGTTATGCTTTGGCTTGGAACTACGATAATCTAATTAGCATTGCCAAAGAATTTTACGGCCAGTTTCTTGTTCCTATTCTATTGGAAAAGCACTTTAAACCATTTAAGGATGAAGCAACTATAGACGAAGTCATTCTAGGAAAAGAAAAGTATCTAAGTAAAATCAATGAAGAATGGATCGGGGTGAAGGAGAGTTATCAACTCAGGACGAATGATTTTATTAACCTGATTAGTGAAAATCTCCATAAAAATAAACAAGTTATAAATAAAGAATTCAATTATACACTTCTCCATCATACAGAAAATCAATGGCACTATCAAGACCATGTATATGATGAAATCATATTCGCAGAAGGCATTTTTATCAAAAATAACCCATTTTTCAATTATCTACCTTTCCAACCAAATCGAGGAGAAGCCTTAATAATAGATATTCCAGAAAATAAACCCAGTTCCGTGAAAAAACACGGCAAGTTCATCTGCCCTTTTGGCGAACAGTTTTGGGTTGGCTCTTCTTTTGATAAAGTGGACATTAAAGCACCTCTGCATACGGAAAAAACCAAACAGGATTTAATGGATGCAATCCCTAAACTCATAGGAGACAGCAGTTATCAAATTACGAGCCATCTAGGCGCCTTGCGCTCTACTACCCCAGACCGACGCCCTATTATAGGTGAACATCCATTACATAAAGGCCTTTATATTTTCAATGGCTTTGGAACGAAAGGGGCATCATTGATTCCTTGGTGTGCCATTCAGCTAATGAATTCAATCCTCAAAGATAAAAGCGTGCCATACGAAGTATCTATCACACGCATTTGAAATTAACCAACTGACTTGTAAAATTTTAAATCCATTTTTCAAAGCAACTATATTAAATTTGCACATTAAATAAAATATGAAGTCATTATTAATAACAGGAGGTGCGGGATTTATAGGATCTCATGTAGTTCGTCGATTTGTCAATACGTATCCAAACTATAAAATTTACAATTTAGATAAACTCACCTATGCAGGCAACCTCGAAAACTTAAAGGATATAGAAGATAAGCCAAACTATGAGTTTATCAAAGGGGATATTCAAGATTTTGATTTTGTCAATCAACTATTTCAAGAAAAAAATATTGACGGGGTTATTCATTTAGCAGCGGAGAGCCATGTAGACAGAAGCATCGCCAATCCCTTGGAATTCGTGATGACCAATGTAGTCGGAACGGTGAATCTTCTCAATGCAGCCAAAAACCATTGGGGAAGCAATCTTTCTGACAAAAGATTTTATCATGTCTCCACAGATGAAGTCTATGGTGCGCTTGGCGAAGTTGGTTTTTTTACAGAAGATACGAGCTATGACCCACACAGCCCTTACTCCGCATCCAAAGCGAGTAGTGATCATTTCGTTCGAGCTTATCATGATACGTATGGCTTACCTGTTGTGATTTCTAATTGTTCGAACAATTATGGCTCTCATCACTTCCCTGAGAAATTAATCCCACTTTGTATTCATAATATAAAAAATAACAAGCCTCTTCCCATATATGGAGATGGCAAATATACTCGCGACTGGCTTTATGTGGTAGATCATGCAAGAGCGATTGACGATGTGTTTCATAAAGGAAAATTAGGTGACACCTATAATATAGGCGGCTTCAACGAATGGCAAAATATAGACCTTGTCAAACTTCTTTGCAATGTGATGGATGAAAAACTAGGTAGAGAAAAAGGGGCAAGTCAAAAGTTGATTACCTTTGTCAAGGATAGGCCAGGACACGATTTGCGCTATGCAATTGATGCTTCAAAGATAGAAAGAGAACTCGGATGGAGACCTTCTGTGACCTTTGAACAAGGCCTTGAAAAAACAGTCTCTTGGTATCTCGAAAATGATGAATGGCTCAATAATGTGACAAGCGGAAACTATCAAGACTATTATAAAAAACAATATCAGCATTAGTGGATATCGCTAACCCTATTTCGCGGAAACGCTTTTTAATTACGGGCGGAGCTGGATTTATTGGTTCGCATATCGTTCGGTTTATTATAGAAAACGGCGGGTTTGTTCGTGTGCTAGACAATTTACTTACAGGTCATATTGAAAATATTGAAGAGCATAGAAACTCTTCCAATTTTGAATTTATCGAAGGAGACATTACTGATTTAGCAACTTGTAAAAAAGCATGCGTAGGAATAGACTATGTCTGTCATCAAGCTGCACTGGGCTCGGTTCCACGATCCCTGTTATTCCCAGAAAAAACAAACGAAATCAATGTATCGGGATTTGTCAATATGTTGATCGCAGCTAAAGATAATAATGTGAAGCGCTTCGTGTATGCAAGTAGTTCATCTGTATATGGCGATGAATATAGTCTGCCTAAAGTGGAAGCCAAAATAGGAGCTCAACTCTCTCCATATGCTGTATCGAAATATACCAATGAGCTTTACGCCAATGTATTTGCCAAGTCCTATGGATTAGAAACCATCGGTTTGAGATATTTTAATATTTTCGGCGCAAACCAAGATCCTAATGGTCCCTACGCAGCAGTGATTCCTCTTTTTATATCTCAGTTATTACAAGGACAGGCGATCAATATAAATGGAGACGGTAAAACTACTCGCGACTTTACTTATGTAGCCAATGCGGTACAAGCGAATATTCGCGCATTATTGACCTCAAATGAAAATGCTTGCAATGAGGTCTATAATATTGCATGTGGTAAGAATTTCTCCTTATTAGATTTGGTAGCTAGTTTGGAAATTGCTACTGGCAAAAAAGCCATCATTGAGCATAAAGACTTTCGACAAGGAGACATTAGAGATTCTTTGGCTGATATTTCTAAAGCAAAAAACTTACTTGGCTATAATCCTAAAGTTGATTTCAATCAGGGAATCAAAGAAACTGTAGCTAGTTTTTTGGCGAATCAAACCATTTCCTAAAAGTTACATAGGATTTCTTTGTATCATGATTAATCCATATTACTATTAGGATAAGTAACATTAGTGCTAGTATAGGCCAGTAGCGCAAGGTAAAAAACCAAAACTTTGAAATTAGCTTAAGTCCATGACCTAACTCGATTCTCGTCTGAACTAAAAAGGGAGTCTTGTACTCTTTCATTAGTCTTGGAATTCCAATTTTTTCTACCCTTATTTCTGGATTCTGGTAAATAGACAGAATGACAGCACCATAATTACTCGTGTACTCGTCAATAAGCTTATCATAGTTGATTTCGCCCTCCCATTTTTGAAAAGAAATACCTTCTGAATAGCTTTGATTTAAACGCTGCAAATAACTGCTAGCAATATAAATACCGATAAAGGAGTCATTCACTTTAGAATATTTATAATCAATAAATTCTAAATTCTCACTTATTTCTTTTAGTGCAGTATCCATATAGAAGTGAGGTATTCGAAGCACGATGGTATTTGAAGTATAATACTGCGTAATGAGTAAGCTACTATCTTCCTTAACTTTCTTTGAAGTCTTATTGAGTTGATTATTTTTTACTTGATCGCTGGAAATATAACCGCCATATTTGTTGGTAATAAATGATAATTTTGTCATACAACTAAAGACATTAGAGACTTTAGCCTTATACTCTACCATTCGGACGTTTTGAACTAACCCAGAGTCAATCATATCCATATAAAGTACAATTGTACTATCATTCTTTTTGGTCACTTCCTTTACCAATACACGATGAATGTAATCAGATCTTTCCGTTACGTTTGTCGTACATGTAAAAAGAAGCATCACCAATATGCTGCTTATAACTTTTCTTCTCACCTATCAAATAAGTTCCAAACGAAACTAGATACAATACAATGTCGTTTAGTTAAGACATCAAAAATAAAAATGCTTATAAGTTGTTAGAGTAATAATTTCGAAATCACTTATTTTTGTGGGTATATAAGAGGCAACTCTAATACTCACAAAAAAGAAAAAACATATCGGCTTAATC